>JALUWE010000086.1 GCA_027019845.1 Anaerolineales bacterium
GGCTGAAACCGAACACTCCGATTTTGGCCGGATTCATGCCGGTGGCGAAGCAGTACCAGGCCGGGATGGAGCGCGGGGGCAGCACGCTGGTGAGTGTGCCCCAGGCCCCCTCCGCCATCAGGCGGCGCAGATTGGGAAGGTCGCCCTGCCAGCGTCGAACCAGATGGGGGGCGGCTCCGTCCAGGCCGATGATCAAAATGCGTCCGGTCATTTAGTTGTTGGTGCGATTGCGATACGCCATCGTGCTGATATTGTCGAATGGGTTGCGGATGATGTGCAGCACTTTACCCCTTGCTCCCTACTTCCCCCACCTGCTTCAAACTCTCCGGCCCGCGGATGACGCCGTGTTCCATCTGATGGGTGAGGGTTTTCAGGTCCGCGTCCACCATCATTTTGATCAATCCTTTGAAATCAATGGACGGCTCCCATCCCAGCACGGTATGGGCTTTGGTGGGGTCCGCCACCAGCAGGTCCACTTCTGCGGGGCGGTAGAAGCGCGGGTCTTGCACTACGTAATCGCGGTAATCCAGGCCGACATAGTCGAAGGCGATCTCGCAGAACTCGCGCACCGAGTGGGTTTGTCCCGTCCCGACCACGAAATCCTGCGGCTCGTCCTGCTGGAGCATCATCCACATGGCGCGCACGTAGTCGCCTGCGTAGCCCCAATCGCGGCGCGCTTCCAGGTTGCCCAGGCGCAGCTCGTCGGACAGCCCCAATTTGATGCGCGCCACGCCGTGGGTGATCTTGTGGGTGACGAACTCGATGCCGCGGCGGGGACTCTCGTGGTTGAACAGGATGCCGGAGACCGCGAACAGGTTGTAGGACTCGCGGTAATTGACTGTGATCCAATGCCCGTACACCTTGGCGACTCCATACGGGCTGCGCGGGTAAAATGGAGTGCTCTCGCTTTGCGGCACCTCCACCACTTTGCCGAACATCTCGCTGGAGGAGGCCTGGTAAAAACGAGCGTTGGGTGTTACCAGCCGGACGGCCTCCAGCAGGCGTGTGACGCCCAGCGCGGTCACCTCGCCGGTCAACACGGGCTGGTTCCAGGAGGTGGGCACAAAGGATTGTGCGGCCAGGTTGTAGATTTCGTCCGGTTTGTAGCGTTCGAGCAGATCGACCAGCGAACTCTGGTCGTGCAGGTCGCCCTGTTCGAGGTAGATGTCATCCTGGATGTGGCTGATGCGCTCGAAGGTGATGGTGCTGGACCGGCGCACCATGCCGACCACGGTGTAGCCTTTTTCGAGTAGAAAGTCGGCCAGATACGAACCGTCCTGACCGGTGATGCCGGTGATGAGTGCTGTGGGCATGGGAACTCCTGGGGGGGGGAATTGTGAATGGTTAATTGTGAATTGTGAATTGTGAATTGTGAATGGTGAATGGTGAATGGTGAATGGTGAATGGTGAATGGTGAAGTGGGCACTTTCTGATGCCTGGTACCTGACGCCTGATACCTGACCTGATGCCTGATTTCTAATTCCTGCGCCCTACTCCTGCTTCTTTCAAAATTCAGCGGGTGAATTATATCGGGGGAACGTCAGGGGTCAAGGTTAGGACTTACGCACTTGAAAAGTCATACCCAGACCTCACAGGTCTCAAGCGCATGGAGACGCCCGAATGCAATCTGTTTGGGGGTAAAATCTTCCTTCGTGTGGTAGTAGACCTGTGAGGTCTCAACTGCGTAAGTGCTGTCAAGGTATGGTGTGCGAGGGGCGGGATCAGCGATCCCGTGTGTTTTTGGGCGGCTGCTAAGGCACAAAACGCCACAAAATCAGGTTCTTCTCCCCATCCCGGAAAACCGCCTCCTCGACCAGGCGCCCCTCGAAGATTCCGGCATACGGGTCGCTTTTGGTGAGGATGTAGGTGTTGCCGAAGACGTAATCCACCCCAATGGCGGCCAGGTATTCAGGGGCCGTGCCGTTCTGCATGTGCCGGAAGTATTCGTAACTGTTGATCAGCCCGTCCAGATTGATCAGCGTACGGCCCTGGGTGAAATAGGCGGACGAACCGCTGCCGGTCATGGCAATGCGCGCGCCTGGCTCGGTGTTGGCCTCCAACCAGGCCGCGCGGCGCAGGTAAAAACCGGGTTGCGCGGCGATGTCCGGGGACAGGATGCGCCCGATGCGCGGCAGATGCGGCCGCACCAACAACGCCGACACAATCACCACCGCCCCCACAGCCACCATGTTCGCCCCTCGATTCCCGATCCCCCATGCTCGCTTCTCGATTCCCGACCCCACCACCCGCCAGGCCGCTTCTGCACATATCCCGCCCGCCAGCACCACCCACAACTTCTCGGCCACCCAATACCAATCGCGTTGCGCCACGCTCCCCCCGATCTTGTAATAGCCAATCTGCAACAAACAACCCAACAGCAGGGGAATCAATCCCAACCCCTGCACCGCCTGCCACGCCCACTGGCGGTTGCGCCACCCCAGCACACCCAGCCCCGCGAGGGTCAATCCCCCCAGCCCGGCCAGGGCGGCCCGCCGCGCCCCGCGCGTAGGGCGCACCCCGATCATTTGCACCACCCCCTCTGCGGCGCGGTAATACGGCCCGGTGGCGATAGCCCACGGGCCAATGCTCTCATCGTCGGTGAAAAACTGCCCCACATAGTTCTCCAGCCGTTTGGGCGGGAAGCCGTATACGCTGTTCGGTAGCGTGCCCCACCAGCGTTTGACCTGCCCACTGACCGGGGTGGGCGTGCCGAACCCGATCAGATTCCAGAGCATGTACGCGGCCAGCACCAACGTCAGGGGCGCGTAATACACCCCCGCGACGCGGAACGATGATCGCAAATCCGCTCTCGAATCTCTCGTCTCTCTCCACACCAGCCATCCCCCCACCAGATAGGCCAGGAACACGTTGTCCAGCCGCGCCAGGAAAGCCAGCGCGGCCACCAGGCTCAAACGCAGCACCTGGCGCGGCTTTTTCGCATCGGTGCGGGACAGGCAGTAGAGCAGCAAAACGATGAAAAACGCGTTCAGTCCGGCTTCCGTGCCCCCGCGCGTGGTCACGTTGTGGATGGCGGGCAGCAAAGAGAACGCCAGCGCGGTGACGAAGGCAAGGCCGGGCGAAAGATGTCGCCGCACCAGCCGGAAAAGCAACAGAGCGGTACCCACGTTGAGCGCGACGAGCACGACCACCAGGACACGCAGGGGTGCATACAGCCCCGGCAGCGCGAAAATCGGGACGAGCACGAACATCCACAAGGGATGAAAGCCATTCGTGCGGGCGATGCCGTCGAAGGTGAAGCCCTGCCCGTGCGCCACGTTGCGCGCGGTGACGAAATAGTAGTACGCGTCGTCGGTGTTGAACCAGGTGAGCAGGTAGTTCGGGTGCGCGAGGACGACCGGCAGGTGCAGCAGCCCGATGATCAGGGCAAGGAGGAGCGGTAGGGGGTGTTTTTGGAGCATGACAGCCGAATTACCCGACCAGTTCTCTCACATACGCATCCTTCAGCCAGTAAGCCAGATTGCGAGAGGGCGGGAGGCCGGGGACGGGTTTGTCGGCCCAGATGCGGTGGAAGATGAAGGGGCGGTCCCGGCGCAGTTTCTGGGTGTCGAATATCAGCCCCACGTGCGGGTTTTGGGCGCGTAGATCGGCCAGAAAATCGCGGTCCACCCCATTCCCGGAAAAGGGGAAGGCAAACGGCACCTGCTCGTCTGCGGTGATTCCCGCCACGATCCGGCAGGATTCGACGATTTCGGCGGCCTGACGTTCCTGAGAAATCCGGTTGAGCTTGGGGTGGTTACGGGTGTGGCCGCCAAACACGAAGCCCTCCGCGCGCATCTCTCGAATTTGGGCGCGGGTCAGGAAAGGCCGCCGTTGGCGCAGGTACGCGGCCGGGTCCACGCCGGCGATTTCGCAAATCTGATCGATGCGTGCATCGTCGGACTGTTGCAGGGATCGAAGATCGAAGATTGATGGGGGGGTGGGCGATTGGGTAACGGGTAAGCGGG
>JALUWE010000087.1 GCA_027019845.1 Anaerolineales bacterium
AATTTGGGCGCGGGTCAGGAAAGGCCGCCGTTGGCGCAGGTACGCGGCCGGGTCCACGCCGGCGATTTCGCAAATCTGATCGATGCGTGCATCGTCGGACTGTTGCAGGGATCGAAGATCGAAGATCGATGGGGGGGTGGGCGATTGGGTAACGGGTAAGCGGGAGGGGAGGAGGCTGCGAATCCGGGTCAGGAGGGCGGTTTGTTCGGCGGGCGGCAGGCGGGTGAACTTTTCGATGATCAGGGAGATTTTGCCGCGGTAGAACATGGCCTGGTTGTCGATCCAGTCGGTAGCCAGGAAGAAGATGCACGGGATGCGGTGTTTTTGCAGGATCGGGCGCACCACGGTGTAACATTCGGCAAAGCCGTCATCGAAGGAAAGGAACGCGGCCCGGGGGGGCAGCGCGGCCTCGCCGCGGGCGTGCGCGAGCAGCTCAGCGTAGCCGATCAGGGTATAGTGGCGCTTCAAAAAGCGAATATCCGCCTCGAAAGCCTGGGTGGATTTATAGGGGTAGAGGTGCGCGACGTGCGGCAGGGGCCGGTCGGAGACCAGATGATAGAAAAACCCCACCGGGTTGCGCTCGATCAACCGGCCATAGAGGCTGGTTGGGATGTAGGGGGCGATCAGACGAAGGCTTTTACGGCGAACACGTTGCAGAAAAGAGCGGGGGGCGCGAGTCACGGCTGCGGGTCGGTCAGTAGGGGGGACACATAGAGGCAATCGCCCCCATCACAAGAGCGCGGTTTCGGCTTCCTTTTGAAAACGATGGTCGCGTTCCAGGGTGAGCGCCAATCCTTCGGCGAGCGAAACCCGCGGCTGGTAGCCGAGCATTTGCCGGGCGCGTGAGATGTCTGCGCACATGCGGGCCACGCCTGCGTGGGTATGGCGGGTGTTGACGATCTCCGCGGAGCTTTGGGTGACTTCGATCACCAGATGGGCCAAATCCTGGATGCTGGTCTCGCTGCCGCTGCCCACGTTGATGATCGAGCGGTCCACCCCCGGCGCGGTGGCGGCCGCGACCATGGCGCCCACCACGTCGTCCACGAACACGAAATCGCGGGTCTGGCTGCCGTCGCCATGCACCACGATGGTGCCGCCACCGACGGCCTGGCGGAGCATGTTGGGGATCACGGGCGGGTGCGAGGGGGGCAGGTGTTGCCCCGGGCCATAGGCGTTGAACACTCGCAGGCAGACGGTCTCGATGCCCCACAACGCGCCGATGGTGCGCACGTAGTATTCCGCGGCCAGTTTGGAGACCGCATAGGGCGAACGCGGGTCGGGTATGGCGTCTTCGTGCAAGGGTTGTTTTTCCTGGTCGCCGTACACCGCGCCGGAGGAGATAAACACGACGCGGCGCACGCCCACGTCTCGCATGGCCTCCATCAGACTGACCGTTCCCCCAACGTTGGTGGCGTTGTATTCCCGCGGGTAAAGTACCGACTCGGCCACCAGAACGCGGGCGGCAAGGTGGTATACGCAGTCGACATCCTGCAAAAGCGTCCACAGTTTGGGGCGGTCGTTGACATCCCCGCGGGTGAACAACATCCCGGAAACGCTTTGTGGTTCGCCTGTGGAAAGATCGTCGATCCCCCGCACCATATGACCTTCCCGAACCAATTGTCTTGCCAGGGCAGCGCCCAAGAATCCAGCGGCACCTGTAATCAGAAAGTTCATCGTTCGATCCAGAGGACTTCGGAAGCCCGAGGGCCGAAAAACCCCAGGGGGTCTCCGGCAGCCGTTCGGAAACGCTCATTGCCAGGACTTACGCACTTGAAAAGTCGCACCCGGACCTCACAGGTCTCAAAGCACATGGAGATGCCCGGATGCAATCCATTTTGGGTAAAATCTTCCTGCATCGTGTGGTAGTAGACCTGTGAGGTCTCAACTGCGTAAGTACTGTCATTGCAGGTTGGTTTCCGGCGTGCTATGCCCGAAATCGTCCATAAAAAAAACCCGGGATGCCTCCGAAGTCCGTAGAGGGGGTTAGTGTGCGGTCAAGCTGCCCGATTATAGCACGTCTGGGACGCGTGGTAAAATCCCGCCATGTTTTTTGGGACAAAAGACCTATTACGCCTGGGGAGTATTTTGGAGTTGTTCGTGATCGCCGGGCTTTTGCTGGGTGGCAGCACGCTGCCGGTTACAGATGGGGACGAACGGGTGCGCGCCTTCACGCGGGAGATAGAGTTCAATTTCCTGGGCTGGACCCTGGATGCGTTCGCGCTTAAATTCGACCAGTTCGCGCTGGGGGCAAACCGGTACCTGCCGGACGAGACCAACGCCGGGCTTGTGTT
This sequence comes from Anaerolineales bacterium, assembly GCA_027019845.1. Lineage (GTDB taxonomy): Bacteria > Chloroflexota > Anaerolineae > Anaerolineales > JABWBV01 > JALUWE01. Next base: position 2,292 of record JALUWE010000087.1, read on the forward strand.
GGATTATTCCACCCTGGTGCGCGAGATCCAACAGTTGGAGTCCGAGATTCAGGCCATTTATGCGGACCCTGAGGTGGATGATCCCGATCTGGCCAGTGCGGAATTGCGCCAGAAGTTGAAAGCGCGGTACGCTGAGCGGTCACAGCTTGGCCCGCTGGCAGAGAACATTTTGCAAAGCCAACTGCAAAGCACGCTCACCGCGCTGGGGATTACGCTCGGCGGCCAGAGCATTCCCCCGGTACTGTTCCACAGCACACCGCTGCCGCGCGCCCTGATCGTTTCCCCGCGCCACATCATCCGCCAGGACAACAACATCCTGATTGTGCCGGATTTGACTCTCGACGAGCAGGTACAACTCGAAGACGAGGTGGCCGAGGCCCTGGATGTCTCCACGTTGGTGGTGCCCGTTGGCGGGATCGGCACCTACCCGACGATGGTGGCACAAAGCAGTAACTTGAACTGGCTGGCCGAGGTGGTGGCACACGAGTGGGTACACAACTATCTAACCCCGCTCCCGCTGGGTCTCAGCTATCTGGACTCCCCTGAATTACGCACCATGAACGAGACCGCGGCCTCGATAGCGGGAAAAGAGATCGGACGCGCGGTGATCGCAGCTTTCTTCCCCGAGCTTTTGCCTCCCCCACCCACGCCAACGCCGCCGGAGCGCGAAACAGCCCCTCCCCCTGAGCCGGTCTTCGACTTCAATGCCGAGATGCGCACTACCAGAGTGAACGTAGACCGGATGCTGGCGGAGGGTAAAATCGAAGAGGCCGAAACGTACATGGAAGTGCGCCGCCGCTTTTTCTGGGAAAACGGTTATCGTATCCGTAAACTCAACCAGGCTTATTTCGCGTTTTACGGCGCATACGCGGACGTGCCCGGTGGGGCCGCGGGGGAGGACCCCGTCGGGGCCGCGGTGCGCAAGTTGCGCGCCCAAAGCCCTTCTCTGGCCGCGTTTCTCAAAACCATCGCCTGGATGTCGTCGTTCGAGCAGTTACAGCAGGCAGTGGGGGAGTAGGCGTAGGTTTGCATTTCGAGTTGGGGGCAACTTGAAATTTCAACTGCTCACCTACACCGAGGCGCGGGCCAGGGCGGTGAGGGCCAACACGATCACCGCCAGAAGCAGGTTGGCACGCAGCAGAAGCACGTTTTTGCGCTGCAAGGCGGCCAGCTCGGGCGACTCTTTGCCCCGCGATTGGCGCAAAACAGCCCGCTGCAAGGCCGGCAGGTTGCCCCACGTCAGGTATGCGCTCACCCCAATCATGCTAAAAAAAACAATGTGCTTGAGCAAGATGGCGAGCGACCAGCGGTTGGTCACGGCCAGGAAGCCCTCGTATTGCGGGCTTGCGCTCATTTGTACCAGGCCGGTGGCGATCAGCAGCAGCAACGAAAACCAGGCCAGCGGGTCCAGCCCGCGCTGGAGGCGGGTCAACATAGCGGCCTGTTCCGTCGTGTTGTCCGTTTCGCCTTTTTTCTGTAGCACGGGGATGAGCAGCAGGCTGACCGCAGTCAGCCCGCCAATCCAGAGCACCGTGGCCAGCATGTGCAGCCAATACGAAAGGGTCAATACCCAGGTTGGAACTGTCATTTTTCAATCCGTATCCTTACACCGATTGCGGTATTTTTTCTCCAACGATTCCAGGGCCGGATCGTCGTCCACCAGGCGCAGGTTC
>JALUWE010000088.1 GCA_027019845.1 Anaerolineales bacterium
GGTGTGGTTGGGGGGATCGTTTGGCGTGCCGGTGACGCGTTGGATGATCACGGGGGCGTTCTTGCTGCTGGCGGCCGTGGGGGGAGGGCTGGCCTACCTGCAACGCGAGGCCTTGCGCCGCGAGTTTCAGAGCCGGTGGCACTACTTCGCGCTGGTGGAGGTGCTGGCGCTGGCCTTCTTCGTCTTTCTGCTCTTCGTGCGTTGGGCCAATCCCGATCTCTGGCATCCCTGGAAGGGGGGGGAAAAGCCGATGGATTTCGCGTATTTCAACGCGGTGCTGAAGAGCACTATCTTCCCGCCGTATGACCCGTGGTTTGCGGGTGGTTACATCAACTACTACTATTACGGCTTCGTGTTCGTGGGGGTGCTGGTCAAGTGGCTGGGTATTGTGCCCGCGATTGCCTACAACCTGGCTCTGCCGGCCCTTTTCTCCACCCTGGCGCTGGGCGCGTTCTCCATTGCCTGGAACCTCGTTCGCCAACCATTCGCCGTCTTTCGCCGCGGTTCGGGGCAGGTTCGCCATTCGCCGCCCTTCGGCACAGCGCAGGAGGGGTTCACCATTCCGCGCACGCTGCCGTACATCTCCGGCTTTGCGGCCTCGGTGGGGGTGGCGCTGCTGGGCAATCTGGGCACGCTGCGGATGATCGTGCAGGGCTACCAGCGGGTGGCCGCGCCGCCGGGCGCGCTGCTGGAGGAGACTTTTTTCCTGACCCGCTGGGTGTGGGCGGTGCGCGGTTTCCTTCAGGTGTTGCAGGGGGCCTCGCTGCCCTACGCGCTGGCCGACTGGTACTGGAACCCCAGCCGGGCGATCCCCGCGCCCAACGAGGTGGAACCCATTACGGAGTTCCCGTTCTTCACGTTTTTGTACGCGGATTTGCACGCGCACCTGATCGCGCTGCCGATTGCGGTGCTGGCGCTGGCCTGGGCGGTGTCGGTGGTGCTGGCGAAGGGGCGTTGGGAGAGCAAATGGGCCGCGGGGCTGGGTTTTCTGCTGGGCGGGCTGGCAATTGGCGCGCTGCGCCCGACCAACACCTGGGATTATCCGACCTACCTGGGGTTGGGAATGCTGGCGGCGGGGGTGGGGGTGGTGTTGAATCAACGGTCCACCGCCGGGGTGGGGTTATGGGGTTTGCCGCGTGGTGTGGCGCGCGGGATCGGTGGGCTGCTGGCCGCGGGGCTGCTGGCCGGGTTGTCCTGGTTTTTATATCAGCCGTACACGCGCTGGTACGCGCTGGGGTATACGCAGGTGAGTATCTGGCGAGGGACGCACACGCCGATCAACGCGTATGTCACCCATTGGGGGGTGTTCCTGTTTGTGATTTTTTCCTGGATGGCGTGGGAGACGCGCGAGTGGATGGCGACTACGCCGGTTTCGGCGTTGCGCCGTCTGTTGGCGTACCGCGATGTGCTGGTCGGCTCTGGGGTGGCGCTGGCCGGGATGGCGGGTTGGCTGATGGTGTCGCTGGAGGTCTCGCTGGCCTGGCTGGTGATTGCGGGAGGGGTGTGGGCCGGGGTGTTGATTTTGCGGCCTGGGATGCCGGATGCCAAGCGGGTGGTGCTGTTTCTGATCGGGTCGGGGTTGTTTCTGACGTTGTTGGTGGAGGTGGTGGTGTTGAGCGGGGATATTGGGCGCATGAACACGGTGTTCAAGTTTTATATGCAGGTGTGGGTGTTGTTTGCGATCAGCGCGGCGGCTGCGTTGGGCTGGTTGCTGCCGGAGCTGCGCCGCTGGGTGCCGCAGGTGCAGCGTGTTTGGCGGTTGGCGATGGCGTTTTTGGTGTTCGCCGCGCTGCTTTTCCCTTTGTTGGGCGGGCCGGCCAAGATGCAGGACCGCATGGCGGAGGACGCGCCGCGCACGCTGGACGGGATGGCTTACATGGCCTACGCGCGCTACAGCGATCAGGGCAAGGACATGAATCTGGACGAGGACTACCGCGCCATTCGCTGGCTGCAAGATAACGTGGTGGGGTCGCCGGTGATCGTGGAGGGGCACACGGTCGAGTACCGCTGGGGGAGCCGTTATGCGATTTACACCGGGCTGCCCGCGGTGCTGGGCTGGAACTGGCACCAGCGCCAGCAGCGTACCGGGCAGGAGGCGTTGGTCTGGCAGCGGGTGGCGGAGATTGAGGATTTTTACGTCACCACGAACCGGGAATCCGTGCGCCGTTTTTTGGAGGCCTACGATGTGAAGTATATCATCGTGGGCCAGATGGAGCGTGCCTATTACGATGGCCCTGGTCTGGAAAAGTTCGATGCCTGGGAGGGCGATTTGTGGCGTAAGGTGTACCAGGATGGGGAGACGGCGATTTATGAGGTAATTGAGTAACAGTACTTACGCAGTTGAGACCTCACAGGTCTACTACCACACGATGCAGGAAGATTTTACCCAAAATAGATTGCATCCGCGGGCGTCTCCATGCGCTTTGAGACCTGTGAGGTCCGGGTGCGACTTTTCAAGTGCGTAAGTCCTATGAGTAACACACGCCTTACGCTTCACCATAACAGGACTTACGCAGTTGATGAAATTAAGTACGGGCTTACGAGCATCTGCGTAAGTTCTATCAGAATGGCACACCTCCCTGTCATTCTGAGGGCACGCAGTGCCCGAAGAATCTCCCTCACCATCGTTGAGATTCTTCGCTGTCGTTGAGATTCTTCGCTGTCGTTGAGATTCTTCGCTGTCGTTGAGATTCTTCGCTGTCGCTCAGAATGACACAAGCAACAGCGGGTATGAAGTGTATAACTGCTGTAAGTAAACCATGCTCTCATTCATTCTCTGGTACATTGTTGTCACACTGATCGGGGTGGCTGTGTTTCCGTTGGGGTTCCGGTTGCTGCCGGGGCTGCCGGGCCGGGGGTATGCGGCCGCTCGCACGCTGGGGCTGTTGTTGTGGGGGTATGTGTATTGGTTGGGCGGTTCGCTGGGGACGTGGGGCAATGATCTGGGCGGGCTGCTCTTTTCATTGGGGGTTGTGCTGGGTGCCAGCCTGTGGGCGTTGCGGGGGGTGGAGGTGGAGGCGTTCCGGGAGTGGTGGGGCGCGCACCGTCGGGCTGTGATCGTGGGCGAGGTGCTTTTCCTGGCCGCGTTCGGGGGCTGGGCCCTGGTGCGGGCGGCCAACCCCGACATCGTCGCCACCGAGAAGCCGATGGAGCTGGCGTTCATCAACGCGGTGCTGCGTTCGCCTGCCTTTCCGCCGCTGGACCCGTGGCTGGCGGGGTATGCGATTTCGTACTACTACTTCGGGTATGTGATCGTCGGGATGCTGGCGATGATCACCGGGGTGCCCGGCGGGGTGGCCTTCAACCTGGCGGTGGCGCTGATATTCGGTCTGGCTGCGCAGGTGGCGTATGGGTTGGTGTACAACTTGCTGGCTGCTGGTTACTCTCGCCTCCCCGGCCTTGCTCTTCTTGGCCCGTTTTTCGTGCTGGTGATGGGCAATGTGGAGGGGTTTTTGGAGGTGTTGCACGCGCGCGGGTTGTTCTGGCGGACGGTGGAGAGCGGGGAGCGGGTGTCTGCGTTCTGGTCGTGGCTGAACATCAAGGACCTGGTGAATCCGCCTGTGGAGCCGCTTTCGTGGATGCCGAGCCGTTTTTTGTGGTGGTGGCGGGCTTCGCGGGTGGTGAACGATTTGAATTACAATGGCGCGCCCATCGAGGTGATCGATGAGTTTCCGTTTTTCTCGTTTTTGCTGGCGGATTTGCACCCGCACGTGCTGGCGATTCCGTTTGCGCTGCTGGGGGTGGTGCTGGCGATGAATGTGTTCTTTGGGGGCGGGGATGGGGAGTTGCGCATAGCCGGATTTGTGCTGCGAATCAGCCCGCTGGCATTCGCGCTGGCCGCGGTGGTGTTGGGTGGTATGGCATTTATGAACACCTGGGATTTTCCGATCTACCTGGCGTTGTTCGCGGGGGCGTATGTGCTGCGCCGCGTTCGGGCCGAAGGGTGGGGGTGG
>JALUWE010000089.1 GCA_027019845.1 Anaerolineales bacterium
CTGGTTGACCAGCGCCAGCACCTCCGCGGAGGCGCCTTCCTGTGCCTTGCCCAGCGCGTGTTCCGCGCCATGTACGTCGCCTTCTTCCAGCGTGTGGCGGGCCTCTTTGAGCACTTCGACCACCCCGGGCGGTTCGATGGTCTCCCCGCGTTGCCAGGCGCGCAGCAGCGCGATCAGGTCGTTGATCTGTGCCGGGGAGAGCACCGTGCCCCAGGTAGGCATCCCCTGCGCGGGGCGGCCTTCTGCGATGGTGTCCGCGTACCATTCGTCGTCGAATTGCGCCAGTCTTTCGGGATCGTTGAGCGCGGGCGCGGTCTCTGTGCCCTGCCCGTTTGCCCCGTGGCACACAATGCAGGTGCTGTTGTAAATGGTCAACCCGTTGATCGGGTCGCCGGCCAGGGCCGCGGCCCGGCGGTCGGGCGCGTCGGGTTGCCACGAACGAATGAACGCCACCAGCTCGCGAATTTGCTGGTCGGTGAACGGCCCGCCGTGCGCCTGGCTCCAGGCTGGCATCTCGCTGCCGGGCACGCCGGAGCTGATCACGCTGAAGATGGTGTTGTCGAGGGTGTCGTTCAAGAAAGTTTTGTCGTTCAGGGGCGGGCCATCCACACCTTCGCCGTTCTCGCCGTGGCACAAGGCGCAGTTTTGAGCGTAGAGTTCCCGGCCTTTGGAAATAGCGATCAGCGTGTCGCGCTGCTCATCGGCTGCGATGCGCGTTGGCTCACGCGCGATGTATAGCTGGAAGGAGGCCAGGATCGCCAGTGTGAGACCAAAAGCCACCGCGATGAAAGGGGTGTAGTTTTCTTGTGGGCGCATAGCTCGCTCCTACACTTTGGTCACTTGGGAAGGATCGAAGGATTGCCGTTGAATGGGTTTGCCGGTGTCCACCACCACGTCGCCGTCCACGATCTCGATGGGGAACAAATCGAGCGGCCGCGGGGCCGGGCCGCTGACCACCTCGCCGGTGGTGGTGAAGATCGAGCTGTGGCAGGGGCAATGGAACACGCCCTCATCTTCGCGCCAGGGCACGGTGCAGCCGAGGTGGGTACACTTGTGCCACATCGCCAACAGGCCGCCGTCCTCCAGGCTGGAGATGTAAAAGCGGCCTTTTTGCACGTGGCTGATGGTGCCGGGTTTGAACTCGTTGACCTTTCCGGCCACCACCTTGCTGCCAAACGCCCCCTCCTCGACACGCGGCTTGAAAAACTGGAACAGCGCCGCGCCGGCCTGCCCCACCAGCCCCACCAGCGAGGCGGCCCAGGCAAAGCCGAGAAATTCGCGGCGGCTCAGTTTCTCTTTTTTGTTCTTTTTGTTCAACATCTCACCAACTCCTTGATCAGAAGTCCGCCCACGGGTTGTAGCCATTTGGCATTTCCCAGGGCCAATACATTTTGAATCCCGGCCCGCGAAACAGAAAACCGCTGATGGTGAACACGATGGCGGAGACGAACATCACGGTGAAAAGCACTAACATGATCTCGCGGGTATTGCCTTTGCGCAAGATCATCACCAGCGCGGGCAGCGCCACCAGCACGATCAGAATCGTTGCCGGGATCAACCCTTGCGCCACCCATTGTGCAGTACTTTCTCGTAAAAGTTCTCGCAGCGGAAAGGCGTTATCCAACGCGATGTAGGCTGGCATCACGATCAGCGTGTAGAGCGCGGTCCAGGCGGTGATGCGTTTGCCGCGCGGGGAGGTGAACCATACGCCCGCGCCCTCACGCGCGTTGTCGATGTACGGTAGTGCCACCAAAAAGCCCACCAGCACGGTTGGGATGATCACCCCGGCCAGGGTGGGGTGCATGTGCTCCAGCAGCTCTTGCAGCCCGACGAAGTACCACGGCGCTTTGGCCGGATCGGTGGTCACCAATGGGTTGGCGATCTCGTCCAGCGGGGCCTGCTTGAGCAGCGAGAACAGGAAGATCATAAATGTGACCCCTAACAACAAGATGATCTCCCACAACAACACCACCGGGAACGAAAATACTCTGTCTTCCGGGCCTTTGCCCACCATGGGGCTTTCCCCGCGCACCAGCTCCACCAGCGCGTAGCTCTTGTTGGTGCCTTTGGGGAAGACTTCATCGGTAACGGGTGTTTGTGTGCTCATGTATCCACCTCCTCAGCGTTCTTCCACCTCGTTGGCTGCCAGGCCGCCGTCTTTGCGCACCCGCCAGATGTGTACGGAAACCAACAGGGCCACCAACGTCGGCAGCAGGGCAATGTGCAGGGTATAGAAGCGGATCAGCGTGCTCTGGCCGACCTCCACGCCTCCCAACAGAATCTGGCGCACGGTATCCCCCACCCCGGGCGCGTAGCCCGCGATGTTGGTGCCCACCGTGATCGCCCAGAACGAGAGCTGGTCCCAGGGCAGCAGGTAGCCGGTAAAGCTCGATCCCATGGTCAGCAGCAACAGGATCACACCGATCACCCAATTGAATTCGCGCGGCGGTTTGTACGCGCCGGTGTAAAACACCCGCGCCATGTGTAAAATAACGGCCAGCACCATGGCGTGCGCAGCCCAGCGGTGCATGTTGCGGGTGAACTGGCCGAGTGGCACGGAAAGCTGGATTTCCTTCATGGTCGGGTAGGCGCGTTCCACCGAGGGGACGTAGTAGAACATCAGCAGGATGCCGGTGAACACCAGCACCCCGAACAAAATGCTCGAGATGATCCCCAGCCCGAAGGAATAGCTCCACTTCAGGCTCTTGCGGCTGACCTTGACCGGGTGCAGGTGAAAGAACAGGTTGCTGGTCATCGCCAGCGAGCGGTCCAGGGGGTTGTCGGGCCAGCCGTGGCGGAAGAACGAACGCCAGACGCGCGAATTGGTCAAACGGGTCAGGATGCTGGATTTGTTCATCTTGTCTACTCTCCTGGGCGGTGCAAGGCGGGCTTCGGGAGGGGGAGGCGTCCCGAAGCCCGTGCAAGAAATCAAGATCAGGGTTCAACCACCAATGTACCCACCATACCCGCAGCCGCGTGGCCGGGCACCAGGCAGGCGATCACGTATTCCCCGGCCTCGCTGGGCGCGGTGAAGGACTCGCTGGCGGACTGGCCGCCGCTGATCTCGTGAATCTCCAGCACCAGATCGTCGTGCAGCTCGTCTTCGCTGGCATTGGAAGCGGCCACTGGGTCCACGCCGGGCCTGAGGATGGCGAAGGAATGCGCCAACGCGCTGGTGTTCTCGAACGTGACGTTGATCTCTTCGCCCGCTTTGACGGTCAGCGTTTCGGGGTCGAACTTGAAGTCGTCTTTGACTTTGACGGTGAAGTCGTTTTGCGCGCCCTGGGGCTGTTCGCTCCCGCCGCAGGCGGCCAGCAGCAAGGCGGTCAGGGATAGCAGAGCAAAGATGAACAGGGTCTTGATTTTCATGGAATGTTCTCCTTGTTGGGGTTAGTTTTCCGTTGGTGTGTTGATTGCACAGAGTTTGGCGTGTGTTCTTACCCGGCCACCGGCTCGAAGACCATCTCTTCGGTGAAGCGGAAAGTCTCCATGGTGATGGCATCGGTGGGGCAACGGGCCGCGCACAAGGCGCAGCGGATGCAGCGCGTGGGGTCGAGCAGCATGGCGCTGGCGGTCGGCCATTCCTCGGTGCGTTGGGTGAGCAGCGCGGCCACGTTTTCGTCGCCGGTCAGTTCGCTGACGGGCACCAGTTTGAGGCAATCGGTCGGGCACACGTCCACACAGCCGTTGCACAGGATGCACAGGTCGCCGTCGAAGACCGGGTTGATGGTGCAAACCAGGCAGCGGCTGGCTTGCTCACGGGCGGCTTGTTCGTCGTAGCCCACCTCGACCAACGAGACGCCGATGCGCCGGTTGGCGGGTAGGGCGGGCGGCAGCTGCCGCGGGGGGCGCAGGTAATTGCGCAGCGGCCCGACTTCGGGGTATTCGCGTTTGGGGATCGGGGTGAAGTAGCCCTTGCGCACCAGCCGGGGCTGTGCGTTTTGCAGG
>JALUWE010000090.1 GCA_027019845.1 Anaerolineales bacterium
TCTGGCCGGGACGCCCATCCTGCCGGTGTGGTTTTCGTTTGCTTACCAGGATGCGGGTTGGGCTTTGTTCGAGTTGCTGGGGGTGTTGGCGGTGGTCGGGAATCGCGAATTGGGAAGCGGGAAGCACCGAAAATATCTGCTGCTTGGGGGAGTGATGATGGGATTCGCGGCGGGGAGCAAGTATCTGGCGCTGGGAGGGGTGGGCGTGTTGGGGTTGTACGTGTTGTGGGCCGGGCGTAAACAGGGGTGGGGGGTGTTGCGGGACGCGTTGGCCTTCGGCGGGATGACCGCGGCGGTGGGCGCGGTGTGGTATCTCAAAAACTGGGTGCTGCTGGGCAATCCGGTCTTCCCGGTTTGGTTTGGCGGGCCGGGATGGGACGCTGCGCGGCTGCGTCTGTTCGATGCCTATCACTTAGACAGGTTTGGCATGGGGCGCGGGGTGCTGGATTATTTGCTGCTGCCCTGGCGGGTGTATGCCCGTTACGAACGTTTCACCTCTTTTTTAGGCTCCATAGAGATTCCCAGCCTGCTGTTCTCGCTGGCGTTGTTCTACCCGCTGGTGCGGCGCAAAACGCCCCTGCTCACCGAGTTAGCTGTGCTGGCTGCGGCGCGTTTTGCGCTGTGGGCGTTGGGATCGCAGCAAGTGCGTTTCATGCTGCCATTCTTTCCGTTGCTGGCTGTGTTGAGCGGGGAGGTGCTGTGGCAGGCCGCCGGACGGTTGGGCGCGCGGCCGCGGCGCGTGCTGGTCAACGGCCTGCTGAGCGGCTTTGTGCTCGTTACGCTGGTGTACCAGGGCATCTTCCTTTTTCAAACCAGGCCGCTGGATGTCATCGTGGGGCGAGAAACCAAAGCGCAGTTTTTGTCACGCGTGGGGACGAATTACGCGGTGATGGATTTCGTGTCCGAGAATCTGCCGCCCGAAGCCCGCGTTCTGCTCATCCAGGACGGGCGCGGCTACTATTGCCGGGCGCGCTGTCTGTTGGATACCGACCACTCGTACTGGACTCTGCTGGCCACGCGCTCTCCAGATTTGGACAGTCTGCGCGCCGCATTGCAGCAACAGGGCATCACTCACCTGTTATTCAGCGTCCCAGACGCCGATTTTGTGCTGCAACGCGATCCCACCGGGGAGCACACTCGCGCTTTACAGGTGTTCGACCGCTTCCGGAAAGCCTGCCTGGAAGAAATCTACCGGGATAAGTACGTGGTGCTGTTTGCCATCCGCTGCCGCTGAGTGAACGTGTTGGCCGCAAAAATGGTATAACAAGGGGAATCAAGGAATGAGGGATTGGGAATTGGGTCCCAGCGCTCTTCTTATCCCGCCTCACCAATCTCCCAACTTACCAACCGACCAACAAGGAACGTATACATGACCCAGGTACAATCATTTGCCGAATCCGTTGTCGCCAGCATCGAAAAAGTCATTGTGGGAAAACGGGAATCCGTTGAACTGGCGGTCGCCAGCCTGCTCTGCCAGGGGCACTTGCTGATCGAGGATGTGCCGGGGGTGGGGAAAACCATGCTGGCGCGCAGTATCGCCCGCTCGCTGGGCTGCTCGTTCAGCCGCATCCAGTTCACCCCGGACATGCTGCCCAGCGACGTGACGGGCGTGTCGATTTACAACCAGGTCAGTAAACAGTTCGAGTTCCGCGCCGGGCCGGTGATGGCGCAGATCGTGCTGGCCGATGAGATCAACCGGGCAACGCCCAAAACCCAGGCCGCGCTGCTGGAAGCCATGCAGGAGCGCCAGGTGACGGTCGATGGCGTCACCCATCCCCTGCCCGAGCCGTTCATGGTGCTGGCCACCCAGAATCCGATTGAGTACGAAGGCACCTTCCCCCTGCCGGAGGCACAATTAGACCGCTTTTTGGTGCGTCTTCGTCTGGGATACCCCAGCCCAATCGACGAAGTGGATGTGCTGGCCCGCCAACAGCACCAGCACCCCTTCGAGACGCTCTCCCAGGTGGTCTCGCTCGAAGAGTTGATGCGCGCCCAAGAGGCCGTTAAAAACGTGTACACCGATCCGCTCGTCATGCGCTACATCGTCGATCTCGTCAACCAGACGCGGCACCACCCCGAGGTGTATCTGGGGGCCAGCCCGCGCGGCAGCCTGTCGCTTTACCGGGTCAGCCAGGCGCGCGCCGCCATGCAAGGCCGCGATTTCGTGCTGCCCGACGACGTCAAATCGCTGGCTATCCCGGCCCTCTCACACCGAGTCATTCTCAGCCCGGCCGCGCGTTTGCGCGATGTGACTGCGGATGATGTGGTTCAGGAGATTCTGAACAGCCAGCCGGTTCCCGGCGGCGATCTGACCCCCCAGGCCTGACCATGACAGCTTCCCAGCGCGTTGTTTGGGCCTTATTGGGTCTCAGCCTGCTGGCCCTGGCTGTGACAGGGGCAGAGGTCTACTCCCGGTTGAGCTATCTGTGGGGGATTTTGCTGCTCGGCAACTGGTTGTGGTCGGTCGCATCCCTGAGGGGGCTGACGGTTTCGCGCAGACCCCGCCTCCGCCGCGCCCACCTGGGCCAGATTTTCGAGGAGCGCTTCGAGATCGACAACCCCGGTCGCTTGCCGCGTTTGTGGATCGAGGTGCGCGATTTATCCCCCCTGCCGGGGACGCGCGGCTCCCACGTGGTAACGCTCATCGGCCGTGGGCAGCGTCGCTCGTACCTGGCGCGCTCCAGACTGGTCGAGCGTGGGGTGTTCCCTCTGGGGCCGACGGTCATCGCCTCGGGCGATCCCTTTGGCCTGTTCCCGGTCTCCCGCGAGCTGCCGGCGCAGGAGTCGTTGCTGGTGTACCCCCTGATGGTGGACATCCAGTCGTTTCCGAACCCGCCCGGGCTGTTGACCGGAGGCGAATCCTTGCGCCGGCGCACCCATCACATCACCCCCAACGCGGCCGGGGTGCGCGAATACATGCCCGGCGATTCCCTCAACCGCATCCACTGGCCTACCACCGTGCGCCGCGATAAATTGATGGTCAAAGAGTTCGAGCTTGATCCGCTGGCCGACATCTGGCTCTTTGTGGACGGCGAGGGGGCGGTGCAGGCCGCTGAACCCTACTCCGCGGTGGATTTGTCGAAACACGTGTTTGTTCACGATCAGTTTGCCGAGATACAGTTGCCGCCTTCGACGGAGGAGTACGCCGCCAGCATCGCGGCCTCGCTGGCGCGTTTTTACCTGCATCGCAGGCGGGCGGTCGGTTTGGTGAGCAGCGGGCAAACCAATACCGCACTGCCGCCGGACCGGGGCGGACGCCAGTTGGGCAAGATTTTGGAGGCTTTGTCGCTTTTCCGGGCGGAGGGTTCCCTGCCGCTCTCCGGGCTGTTGGAGGCCCAGGCGCAACACATCACACGCGGCAGCACCCTGGTGCTCATCACTCCCACCGTCCGGCAGCAACTCTCCCTGACGGTCGATTACCTGGTGCGGCGGGGGCTGAATCCGATTGTGGTGCTGCTCGACGCGGAGACTTTCGGTGGCCCGCCAGGGGGTGAATACCTGGCGCAACTGATCAAGGCGATGGGTGTGCCCGTGCGTCTGGTGAAAAAGGGGGTGAATATCCCGGAAGCGTTAATCCATAGCGTTTGAACGTTGTTATGACACCCCAACGTTGTTTCACTGTCTGACGACGGTTCGCAGCGGCATTGCCAAACCCCGCCGGTGAATACAATTCACCGCCTGCGCATACCAAACCCGTTGAACGGGTTTCCCCACCCACCCAGCCGGTGGTTTCCAACCGCCGGCGGCAGAGCGAAGCGATCTGCCCGCCGGAGTCAAGCGCGTTAAATGATTTCAATGCGCTCTTCCATCAAAGTCACATCCGGCCAGCGGGATTCCACCCATTTTGCCACCGATTGCAACGAGCGTTTCGTGTGCCCGTTTTCGTTGCTGATCAGCGCGCAGGCGATCACCGTGCTTTGCCACACGTCGTGGTGATCGATCTCGGCCACCGACACGTTGAACTCGCGGTGCAGGCGCACCAGCAGGGGTTTCAATCGCCGCCGTTTTTCTTTCAGCGAGGCGCAGCCGGGAATGTGGAGATGTAAAGTGAGTACGCCGAGGGGCATGGGGGATTGGGGATAGGGATAGGGATTGGGGATAGAGAATTGTGAATTGGGAATGGCATCCTGAGCGGAGGGCGGCGCAGCCGCTCGTAGTCGAAGGATGGGGGTTGGGAATTGTGAATGGTGAATTGTGAACGGTTAATTGTGAATTGGGGATTACATCCTGAGCGGAGGGCGGCGCAGCCGCTCGTAGTCGAAGGATGGGGGTTGGGAATTGTGAATGGTGAATTGTGAACGGTTAATTGTGAATTGGGGATTACGCCTTACGATTCGCGATCATAGTATAATTCCCCCCATGAATAACGCAAGAGGCTGGATTCTGATCATCGGGATATTGCTCATCCTGGGGGCGGGGATGTTCGCGGTGGTGAACGCGGTACAGCAGGCCACGGCACGCGCCTTGCAACCGGTTCAGGACACCACCGGCGCCATCGGCACGCAGGTCTCCGAAGTGCTCAACCCCACCCCAACGGTGCTGCCGGACCCGATCACCATCATCCGTGATGTGCGCTCCCTGGCGCGGCTGGAGACCGTGCAGTATTCCATCGAGAAAGTGATCACCGCCGAGACCGGGCAGGGCATCTTCGGCGCGCTGTTTGGCGACCGGTTGCTGTTCGTGGCCCACGGCGTGGTGATCGCGGGTGTGGATTTGGAAAAACTCGGGCCCCAGGACCTCTGGGTGCAAGATGGCGTGCTCTACGTCCGCCTGCCGGAGGCCGAGATTTTCATCGCCACGCTGGACAACGAGAAATCCTACGTCTACGACCGCGAAACCGGCCTGCTGACCAAAGGGGACGTGAATTTGGAAACCACCGCGCGCCGTGCCGCGGAGGATGCCATCGAGGAGGCCGCTTTGGAAGACGGCATTCTGGATCAGGCGCAGCAGAACGCCCGGCTGTATTTTTCGCTCTTGCTGCGCGATCTGGGCTATCCCGAAGTGATTTTCGTTGATGAATAAGAGGGGAACGATGCACCGGCGTTTCCAAAAGATCGTACAATTTTTCTTCCTGTTCGTTGGTATTGCGTTCGTGGCGATGGCGCTGGTACGGGGCTTTGCGCCCGAGGCGCGCGCCGTGCTATGGTCGCTGTTGTGCGCGCCTGGAGAGCGGATCGAAATTGTCTCCCGCACCTTCGAGAGCGAAACCGGCCAAATCGTCTCGGCTTTCGAGGTGGCGTGTACCGGCGTACAAGGCCGGCGCGTGCTGCCCGACTACCAGTTGTTGCTTACGGAAGTGGGATTTACGATTGCCGTGCCGCTGGTCTTGGCGCTTGCAGCCGGGCTGCTGTGGCCTGGCAAACAGGCCCCGGCCCCGGCCCTGCCGCTCAAACGCGGTTAGTCCACGCCGGATTGTCGTATTTCTTGGCCAGCAGTTCCAACGCGCGGGCCTCCTCCTGGGGGGACAAGGCGCCCGCGATGAAATCCACATTCAGGGCCGATTCAAACCCTCCCACCAACGCATTGGCGGTTTCCTGCCAGCTCACCCGCCTGCCCAGCGCGGCTTCGAGGGTGACGGCGCGCTCCAGCAGGTGTGCAGCCGCCTGGTCACGCTGCTCCGGATCGGAAAACTGCAATACGCGCGTGATGCGCGCCAGATCGCCGTGGAGCGGCAGCGTGCCGTGTTGCAAAACCCCGCCGCGCCGGCGCACCTGCGCGCTACCGATCATCTTTTTTCCATCGACGGTAATCTCCCAACTGGATGGCACCTCAAAACAGACCGGGCCGCCGGCGCCGTTGTTGGACAGTCCGCGCTTTTCTTCGCTCTGCGCGGGCACGCGTAAATAACGTAAAGCGGACAACAACGCCCGCGCCAGCCGCTGGTAACTTTCCAGAATGCTGCCTCGCAGCCGCGGTTCATCCGGTGGCGCGATGACCGAATAGGTGAGTTCATCGGTGTGCAGAATGGCCCGCCCGCCGGTAGGGCGTCTCACCAGGTCCCAGCCGCGGGCAGCCAACGCCTCGCGATCCACGTCCGCCGCTGGTTGGGCATAACCCAGTGACAGGCAGGGCGGCTGCCAGGCATACAGGCGCAAGGTAGGCAGCGATTGCCCGGTTTCCACCTGTTCCAAAATCGCTTCATCTACCGCCATATTCCAGGCCCCGGGGGCCGGCGGCGTTTTTACCAATCGCCAGGTTGCGCGTCGCAAGACCATACCGCCTATTCTATCACCGGACCCTCCGCTCAGGATGCAATACCCAATTCACAATTAACCATTCACAATTCACAATTCACAATTCCCCCTCCCCATCCTTCGACTACGAGCGGCCTTCGCCCGCCCTCCGCTTAGGATGCAATACCCAATTCACAATTAACCGTTCACAATTCACCATTCACAATTCCACATGCTTCGACTTCGCTCAGGACAAGCCCGCATCCTTCGACTGCGAGCGGCTGCGCCGCCCTCCGCTCAGGATGCAACACCCAATTACCAATTACCCAATTACCCAATTACCCAATTACCCAATTACCCAATTACCCACTTATCCCCCCTCTCTTGACAACCCCTCTCCTTTGTAATATAGTTGATATATCAACAGTTGATATGTCAACTATATTGGGCTTATCGATGAGCGGAGAAATTGTGCTCTATAACGTTCTGAAGGAAATTTATTTCTGCCTTGACAACGGCGACCGGCGGGTGATGGACGCCTACAATTTGTCTGTGCCGCGTTATTACGCCTTGAAAAACATTGGAGAAAACCCGGGCATTTCTCTCACTCACTTGAGCGATTTGATGTTGAGCGACAAGAGCAATATCACCCGCCTGGTGAAAAGCATTGAGGATGACGGGTTGGTCACTCGCAAACCGCGGGAAGGCGACCGCCGTTCGATGAGCCTGTACCTCACAAAAAGGGGGCAAGAACTGCTTCAAAAAGCCTCTGCCGCTCACCAAGCCTTTATCCGGGACAGATTTTCGGAAGCAAGCGTGGACATCCCATTGTTACTGGAGCAGTTATCGACATTGAAGCGAAATTTGGAACAACAACTTGAGCAAAACTGGCCTGGACAGTAATCCCAACAAAGGAGGTGATGATCAGGAGAGAAGTCCGCCTTGACAAAAACAATTCGCCGGATGAGCCAGCATTTTGGCTTATCGTTATCTATGTTCCGATATTTTGAAAAGGAGAATAACGCCATGAATAGAAAGTTTCTAACGCTGCTGTCTTTGTTGGTTGTCGCTATGTTTGCTTTGGCAGCCTGCACACCGGCAGCCCCTTCCACGGAAGCGCCGGCTGAACCTACCGAGGCGCCTGCCGAACCTACCGAGGCACCCGAACCCACCGAGGCCCCCGCCGAACCCACTGAGGCCCCCGCCGAACCTACCGAAGCGCCTGTTGAACCGGTTGCCACGCTGCGCATCTGGGCCGATGACACCCGTTCTGCGATCCTGGTGGAGCTGGCCGACGCCTTCCTGGAGACTTATGGTGTCGAGCTGGTGGTCGAAGAGGTCGCCAGCATCCGCGACCAGGTCATCATCGCTGCCCCCGCGGGCGAAGGCCCCGACATCTTCATCGGCGCGCACGACTGGATCGGCCAATTGGTCGCCAGCGGCCTGCTCGCCCCCATCGATCTGGGCGACAAAGCCGATCTGTTTACCCCGGTTTCGCTCGAAGGCTTCACCTTCGACGGCCAGTTGTACGGAATGCCCTACGCCACCGAGAATCTGGGCTTTTTCTACAACACGGAACTGGTGCCAGAACCCCCCACCACCTGGGATGAAGTGCTCGAGATCGGGCGTCAGCTCCAGGCGGAGGGCAAAGTCACCTACGCGCTGGCCCTCTCCGGCACCACCTACGACGCCTTCCCGCTGGAGACTGCCTTTGGCGGCTACGTCTTTGGCCAGGACGCCAACGGCAACTGGAACCCCAGCGATGTCGGCATCGACAGCCCCGGCATGATCGCTGCGGCTGCATGGATGCGTGCCGCGATCGAAGAAGGCCTGATGCCCGAAAGCACCGACTGGGACACCGCCCACACCCTCTTCGAGACCGGTGAAGTTCCCTTCCTGATGGCCGGCCCCTGGGCGCTGGAGCGCATCCGTGCCTCCGGCGTACCCTACGCCATCACCACCTTCCCGGACGGCGGTCAGCCGTTTGCCGGTGTGCAGGGCTTTATGATCAACGCCTTTAGCGAAAACGTGCTGCTGGCGCAGGCTTTCCTGACCGAATTCGTTGCCACCGAAGAGGTCATGGAACAGCTCTACCTGGACGGCAACCGCACCCCGGCCTTCATCCCGGTGCTCGAAAAAGTGGATGACCCGGACATCGCGGCCCTCGGTGTGGCCGGCGCGGAAGCCTCCCTCATGCCCTCCATCCCGGAGATGGGGTCGGTGTGGGCCGCCTGGAACGACGGCATCACCCTCGCCCTCCAGGGTGAACAGACCCCTGAAGAGGCCCTGACCAACGCGGCCAACCAGATCCGCGACCTGATCGCCGGCGCGCTGGCCGGTATGGTCAACATCCCCGGCAGCTACCAGTCCCTGGTGGGCTGTGGCGCAGATTGGGACCCGGCCTGCCCCGAAACCGCCCTCACCGAAGGCGACGACGGCCTGTACCGTGCCACCTTCGATCTGCCAGCCGGCGAATACGAGTTCAAGGTCGCGCTGGACGGCAGCTGGGCCGTGAATTACGGCTCGGATGGCGCCCAAGACGGCCCGAACTACTCGCTCAGCCTGGATTCCGACAGCACCGTCACCTTTACCTACGACCCCGAAACCAAACTTGTCGAAGTAACCATCGAGTAAATCCAATCCATACCACGAAGACCGGGCTATGTCCCGGTCTTCGTTCGTCTATGCTCTTTTGGAGAGAATGATGTCATCACTCCAGGCTCTTCCAGGGCGCAAAAATCGCCTCTCCTTTACCGTATCGGTGCGTTCTCTGCTGCTCCGCCTGGGCTTTTTGTTCGTGGCGGACGCTTTTGCGCTCTGGTTTTTGATCAATCTGGTCGCTCTGGGCTACTACCCCCTGGCGACCGCTTTTGGTCTGCTGGCCTTGCTCATCAACGTGGTTTTGCTCCGGCAGGGGGCTTATCCATTGCGCTGGATGGTGATCGGCATCTTTTTCATGACCTTGTTCGCCATCTACCCCATTTTGTTCACCGTCTGGGTGGCGTTTACCAACTACGGCGACGGCCATCTGCTCACCAAAGAGCAGGCCATTGCCCAGATTCTGAACGAAAAATACCTGCCCGAAACCGGCAAAGCCTTTTCGTGGACCGCCTATCGCAACGAACAAGGGGAATACGCGCTGTGGCTGATCGACGCCGACGGCACCGGCTACCTGGCCAAACCCGGGGAACCGATCCGCCCGGTCACACCGGGCCAGGAAGGGGTGGGCGAGCTCGACGATCAGGGCATCCCCGTATCCATCGAGGGCTACCAGCGTTTGAACGCCATCCTGGCGGCTGCCGACCCCAACCTGACCGCAATCCAGTTTGGCGAACAGGGCAGCACGGTGCAAATTCGCTCCCCCTCCGAGGCCGCCGAACTCGTCCCGCTCTACGAATACGATCCGGTGCAAGACGCCATGATCAGCCGGAAAACCGGCGATGTATACCAAAACGTGGATGGCACCTTCAAAACCCGGGATGGGAAAGAGCTGCGCCCCGGCTTCATCGCCACCATTGGCCTCAGAAATTTCCGCGAATTTTTCGTCAGCCCGGCCTTGCGCGGCCCCCTCGTCCGCATCATCACCTGGAACTTCGCCTTCGCATTCCTGAGCGTGCTGATGACATTTTCCCTCGGATTGGCGATTGCCATCATGTTCAACGACCCGCGCTTCCCCGGCAAGAAGCTGATCCGCTCTCTGCTGCTGATCCCCTACACCATCCCCAGCCTGATCACCATCCTGATCTGGCGCGGCATGATGAACCCCGAGATCGGTGTGATCAATCGCGCCCTCCAGGCCTGGTTCGGTTGGGCGCCGCCCTGGTTCACCGACCAGTGGTGGGCCAAGATCGCCATCCTGATCGTCAACCTGTGGCTGGGCTACCCCTATTTCATGTTGATTTGTAGCGGCGCGCTGCAATCCATCCCGGAAGACATTTACGCGGCAGCCGAAGTGGATGGCGCCAGCCCCTGGCAGCGCTTCCGGCATATTACACTGCCGCTGCTGCTGGTCGCGGTGGGGCCGCTATTGGTGGCCTCCTTCACCTTCAACTTCAACAATTTCAACCTGATCTTCCTGTTCATCGGCGGCGGCCCGCCCATCGCCGGCGCCTCCACCCAGGCCGGCCACACCGACATTCTGATCAGCTACGTCTACAACCTGGCTTTCGCAGGCGGCCGCGGGGTCAACTACGGCTTTGCCTCTGCCATCACCATCATCATCTTCTTCATCGTCGGCGCCATCACCCTGTTCCAATTCCGCTACACCCGCATGTGGGAGGAGGTCAGCGAAAATGTCTAGCCTATCTACCCCCATCCAGACTTCCCGCTTCCGCTCGGTTTCTTTTCAACGTAAATTGAGCCTCGCACTCCGCTGGCTGATCGCCCTGGTCCTGATCTATTTCGCGGTCTTCCCGGTGTTGTGGATCCTCTCCGCATCTCTCAACCCGGCCAGCACCCTGGCAACCCAGCGGCTGATCCCG
The DNA here is from genome assembly GCA_027019845.1 of Anaerolineales bacterium. Taxonomy (GTDB): domain Bacteria; phylum Chloroflexota; class Anaerolineae; order Anaerolineales; family JABWBV01; genus JALUWE01. Next base: position 10,655 of record JALUWE010000090.1, read on the forward strand.
GCCAACGCTGGCCTCGATAATTACCGCGCCCTGCTCAACAGCGAAGTGTTTCCGTTTTGGACCTGGTTCTGGAACTCGATCAAAATTTCCTCCATCTCTTCGGTCTTGTCCCTGGCGATCACCACCCTGGCGGCCTACGCGTTCTCGCGTTTTCGCTTTACAGGCCGGGTGACGCTGCTCAAAGGCATTCTGCTCATCCAGGTCTTCCCCGGGCTGCTGGCCATCGTCGCCATCTTCCTGATGATCTCCCAAATCGGCGACATCATCCCGTTTTTTGGGTTGAACACCCACGCCGGGCTGATCCTGGTCTACATGGGCGGCGCCATGGGCATCAACATCTGGCTGCTCAAAGGCTTCCTGGACACCATCCCCCGCGACATCGACGAATCCGCCATGGTGGACGGGGCCTCCCACTGGCAGATTTTCACCCGCCTGATCTTGCCGTTGCTGCGCCCGATCCTGATCGTGATCGGCATCCTGAACTTCATCGGCACTTATGGCGATTTCGTACTGGCGCGCATTTTGCTCAAGAGCACCGAGCAATACACCCTCATGGTCGGCCTGCAAATTTTCACCTCGGGCCAATTTTCGCAAAAATGGGGCCCGTTTGCTGCGGGCGCGCTGATCGGCGCGCTGCCGATCATGATCATCTACCTCGCCCTCCAGGACCAGATCGTCGGCGGCCTGACACAAGGCGCGGTCAAAGGATGAGCCTCACATGCGTAACACCCTCCTCTGCACCCTCCTGCTTGCAGCCCTGGGCCTGGCCCTCCCCTGGCTGCCCGTTCCCGAACAACCTTCCCTCGAAAGCATTCCCTTCTCCGCCGCGCCCTCCTCAGGCGGGAAATACCCCTTCGCCATCGCCAACCGGCAGGCCGGTGTCCAGGCCGCCCGTCTGGGTGAAGACCGCGTGATCGGCCAGGCCTGGGGCGATTACGACGCGGACGGCTGGCTCGACCTGTACGTCACCGACAGCCGCGGCCCCAACAAGCTCTTTCGCAACCGGGGCGACGGCACCTTCGAGCTGTCCCCCCTCTCCAACCAGGTTGCCCTGCCCCAAAGCCTGAGCAGCGGCGCGGTGTTCGCCGACTACGACAACGACGGCTGGCCCGACCTGTACGTCCTCAACCGCAACCAGCCCAACGTGCTCTTCCGCAACCAGGCCGGGACCGGTTTCGTAGACGTGACCGGCCAAACCGGCGTGGGCGACCCCGGGGACGGCCGTACCGCCTCCTGGGGCGACTTCGATCAGGACGGTTTCCTCGACCTGTACGTTGCCAACTGGTCGTGTTACCCCGACTGTGGCCGCCCCACCTACGGCGACAGCGACCGCCTCTACCGCAACAACCGCGACGGCACCTTCACCGATGTCACCCATTACCTGACTTCCAAAGTGCAGGGCGCGGGTTTTGTCGCCAGCTTCGTGGACTACGACGACGACGGCGACCTCGACATCTACCTGATCAACGACGAATTCATCAACCCGGTGGGGAACGCCCTCTGGCGCAACGACGGCCCCGGCTGCGCAGGCTGGTGCTTTACCGACATCTCCCCCCAGGCGCGCGCCGATACCCGCTTGATGGGCATGGGCCTGGCCGCCGCAGACTATGACAACGACCTCGACCTCGACTTCTACTTCTCCAACGCCGGGCCGATGGCCCTACTCCTCAACCAGGGGGACGGCACCTTCGTCGATGTGGCCTCCCAGGCCGGGGTAGACCTGGCCGGAAACGGCGTCGGCTGGGGCGCGGTGGCTTTCGACTACGACAACGACGGCGACCTGGACATCTACCAGGCCCTCTCCGCCATGCTGCCCGAAGGCCAGCCCGTCAACGTGCTTTTCCGCAACAACGGCGATGGCACCTTCCAAAAAGTCGAACCGCTCGGCCCCGGCCACGACGGCAAAACCCTGGGGGTGGCCTACGCGGACTACGACAACGACGGCTGGGTCGATCTGGTGATCGGCGACTTCACCTCCGGCTACACCCTCTTCCGCAACCAGATGGGCGCCCGCTCAGACAACCAAAGCGTGGCCTTCAAACTGATCGGCCGCGCCCCGGTCAACCGCGACGCCATCGGCGCGCGGCTCACCCTGTACACCACCGATGGCCGTACCCAGGTGCGCGAAGTGCAATCCGGCGCATCCCTGGGCGCGGGCAACGCCCTGACCCTGTACTTCGGCCTCGGCCAGGCCGAAATCGACCGCCTGGAAATCCGCTGGCCCGACGGCACCCGCCAGCGTCTCGGCCCACTGCCTCCCAACCGGCAGTACATCGTCCGTTATCCCCAGCCCGATTCCCCCGCGCCGCCCCTCTCCCGCGGGGCAACCGCGCTCTCGCTCGCTTTGCTGGCCCTGCTGCTGGGCAGCGCGACCGCCCTGTCCTCCCGCAGCCCGACAAGCCCCCGGCCCCGCTGACGGCAGGTTGCTTCACCACGCCCCCTCGCCGCCCCCAACCATGCCCAACACACAAACCCCCTCCCCCTCCACCCCCGAATGGGTCAAACACGCGGTTTTCTACCAGATTTTCCCCGACCGTTTCGCCCGCAGCCCGCGCACCCAACACCCGCGCGGCATTCAACTCAAACCCTGGGGCAGCCCGCCCGAAGAACAGGGGTTCCAGGGTGGCGACCTGCTCGGCATCGTCGATAAACTCGACTACCTCCAGGAGTTGGGCGTCACCGCGCTCTACCTCAACCCGATTTTTGCCTCCGCCTCCAACCACCGCTACCACACCTACGACTACTTTCAGGTGGACCCGCTGCTGGGCGGCAACCAGGCCCTGCGCGAGCTGCTCGACCGCGCCCACGCGCGCGGCATCCGCATCGTGCTGGACGGCGTTTTCAACCACGCCAGCCGCGGTTTCTGGCCTTTTCACCACATCTTGGAGAACCAACACAACTCCCCTTACCTGGACTGGTTCATCATCCACGATTGGCCGCTGCGACCCTACGCCAGCGGCCCCGGCAACCCGCCCAACTACGAAGCCTGGTGGGGAATACCGGCCCTCCCCAAGCTGAACACCAACAACCCGGGCGTGCGCGACTACCTGTTCGAGGTCGCCCGCTACTGGATCGAGTTTGGCATCGACGGTTGGCGCCTGGACGTGCCCGAAGAGATCGACGACGACGAATTCTGGCGCCAGTTCCGCCGGGTGGTCAAAACCGCCAACCCCGAGGCCTACATCGTGGGCGAAATCTGGTACCCGGCCCCGCGCTGGCTGCAAGGCGACATGTTCGACGCGCTGATGAACTACCCCTTCACCTGGATCACGCTCAGCTTTTTCGGCGCAAATTCGCTCAACACCACCTGGTCGCACTCCCACCTGCACTTCCGGCCACTCGACGCGCCCGCCTTTGCCCAGGCCATCGAGCAGATGCACGCGCACTACCACTGGGAGATCAACTTCGCCCAGCTCAATCTGCTGGACAGCCACGACATGCCGCGCGCCCTGTGGCTGTTGGGCGAGGACCACAGCGCGCTGCGTTTGTGCGCGCTCTTTCAGATGACCATGCCCGGCGCGCCCTGCATCTACTACGGCGACGAGATCGGCCTCTCCAGCCCCGGAGACCCGCACTGCCGGGCCGCTTTCCCCTGGCACCAGCCTGATTCCTGGAACACAGCGTTGCTCGATTTTTACCGCCGCGCCATCGCGCTGCGCCACCGCCATCCGGTGCTGCGTACGGGCGATTTCACACCCCTCTATGCCCAGGGGCAGGTGTACGCTTTTCGCCGCGCCCTGGGGGAGCAACAGGCCATCGTGGCCTTCAACGCCGCGACCCAACCCCAAACCATCCCCCTGCCGGAAATCCCGCCGGGCTTCACCCAGGCCTGGCCCGATTCGCCGCGCCTGTCCGTAGACCGCCAAAGCGGCAAAATCATCCTCCCGCCTCGCGAAGCTGTGGTCCTGGTTTACCGGTAGCCTGGAGAGTGGCGCAATGTCCGAAAATTTGTTTGGCCCCCAATTGAAGCCGGAATACAGGCGCGAAACGCACCAACGCAACCTGTCCGGCCTCAAACACCTGGGGCGCATCACCCCCTTGCCGCCCCAACCGGGGCAGCCCCTGCGCCTGACGGCCACCACCTCGGGGCTGATCCCGTTCGAGGAAGTGTGCTGCCGCTACACCTGGGACGGCACAAGCCCGCTCACCGAGGGGGCCGCCACCATACGGCTGACCCCGCTCGAAACCCGCTGGGATGAACTCAGCTGGGATTATGTGCAGGTTTGGCAGGGCGAAATCCCCGCGGCCGGCCCCGGCGTGTTGCTGCGTTACGCCGTCGCCGGGCGGGTGGCGGGCAGCGCGCGCTGGGTGTTCGCGGAGACGCAAACCACCGATCCGCAGGCGGCCACCCTGTTCGCGGCCTGGATCGACCACAACGGCCCGCCAGCGTGGTCGCGGGGAGCGGTGCTGTACCACATCATGCTCGACCGCTTCTCCCCGGGGCGCGGCCGGGCCTGGAAGTCGCCGGAAAACGTGCACGGATTTTTTGGCGGCACGCTGCAAGGTGTGATCGACAACCTGGATTACATTCAGTCGTTGGGCGTGGATACCCTGTGGCTCTCTCCGCTGTTCGCCAGCCCCACCCATCACGGTTACGACGCCACCGACCTGTACCGCGTCGAGCCGCGGCTGGGCACCAGCCAGGATTTGGAGACCCTGATCTCCCTGGCGCACCAGCGGGAGATGCGCATCGTCTTGGATTTCGTCGCCAACCACTGGTCCAACCGCCACCCCACCTTCCGCGATGCGCAAACCAACCCCGCCAGCCCATACCGCGACTGGTACCTGTGGCGGGCGTGGCCGGACGACTACGAATCCTTTTTCGACGTGCGAAGTATGCCCAAACTCAACCTGCGCTACGGCAGCCCGGTGCGCACCTACCTGATCGAGTGCGCCCGCCATTGGCTGGCGCGCGGGGTGGACGGCTTCCGCCTGGATCACGCGGACGGGCCGGAGCAGGATTTCTGGGCCGATTTTCGTCGTGCCTGCCGGCAGGCCAACCCGGAGTGCTGGCTGTTCGGCGAGGTGGTCAAGCCGCCGCCGGTGCAGCGCGCTTATGCCGGTAGCCTGCACGGCAACCTGGACTTCATGCTGGCGCGCGCGCTGCGCGAGACCTTCGCGTTCGAGCGGTGGGATGTGGCGCAATTCGAGGCGTTTTTGGCCGCGCACGAGCGTTTCTTCCCGCCCGGTTTTTCGCGCCCCGCGTTTTTGGACAACCACGACATGAATCGCTTCCTGTTCGCGGCCGGGGGCGACACCTCCGCGCTCAGGCTGGCCGCGTTGGTGCTCTTCACGCTGCCCGCGCCGCCGATCCTGTACTATGGCACCGAGGTGGGTTTATCCCAGCACCGGTCCATTCAGAATGGCCTGGGGTTCGACGAAGCCCGCCTGCCTATGCTGTGGGGCGCGGACCAGGACGGTGACTTGCTGGCTTATTTTCGCAAACTGATCGGGCTGCGCCGCGCCCATCCGTGGCTGCCCGCGGCCCAACGGCGTGTCCTGCACCTGGACGCGGGGCAGGGCACCTACGCGTACCGCCAGGAATCCGGCGATGCCTTCTTTTTGGTCGCCCTCAATCGCAGCAAACAGCCTCGAAACATCGAGGTGCCTTGTGAAACGGGGAAAAGCGTGTATGATCGGCTGTATGGGAACTCCGTGCTCGTGCGCGAGCAGTCCGTCGAAATCCATTTGCCCCCCCGCAGCGGGGCACTCATTTTCTGATCCCTGCGCGCATGTCTGAAAAGATGTACGATGCTATCGTGGTGGGTGCTGGCCCGGGCGGGTCCGCGGCCGCGTACTATCTGGCCCGGCAAGGGGCCAGGGTGCTGTTGTTGGACAAGGCCGAATTCCCGCGCGACAAGACTTGCGGGGACGGGTTGACTCCGCGCGCGGTGGCAGTGCTGGATGAGATGGGGCTGCTGCCGGAGATCAAGCCGCGGGCCGCGGTGGTGCGCAGCATGGTGGTGGTTTCGCCGAGCGGGGCGCGCACCGAGGTGGCGATTCCCTCGCGGCCTGGGGTGCCGGATTACGCGCTGGTGGTGCCGCGCGTGTATTTGGATGACGTAATTCGGGCGCGTGCGCTGGCTGTGGGGGTGGCGTTCCGCGGGGGATTGCGTGTAGCCAATGTGGAGGGAGGCAACGGAGAGGTGCTGGTGACGGCCAGGGGGAAGGGCGCGGCTGTTTCGTTTCGCGGGCGGGTGGCGGTGCTGGCGACCGGCGCGAACATGAAGCTGCTGCGTGGTTTGGGGGTGTTGCGCTCCGAGCCGGATGTGGTGCTGGCCGCGCGGGCCTACTACGAGGGGCTGCCTGATCTGGAGGCTGCCATGCACTTTCGTTTTGATCATGTGCCGCTGCCGGGCTACGCCTGGATTTTTCCGCTTCCTGACGGGGCTGCCAACGTCGGGATCGGGCACTGGCCGCGCGGCAAAAAGACGCGGCGCGAAAGCACGCTGTCCACGCTGCAAAATTTCGTGCGCG
>JALUWE010000091.1 GCA_027019845.1 Anaerolineales bacterium
CCCCCACCGGAAGTTTTGTCATCTCTGCCGGGTTCCGGCCCGCTTCGCTCCGCGGTCAGAGATGTGAGGGTGATCGCAGTCTACAGCCCCAAAGGAGGGGTTGGGTGTACCACGTTGGCCTCTAACCTGGCTGTCGCGCTGCAACGTGATGATAGTCAGGTGATTATTGTGGATGGAAGTTTACAGTTTGGCGGGGTGGATATTGCTTTCAATGAACGCGGAGAAAACAGCCTGGTCGATCTGGCCCCGCGCGTTGCCGAGTTGGACCCCGAGGTGGTCGAAGGGGTGGTGGTGACCCATCGGGCCTCGCGGGTGAAAATTCTGGCCGCACCCCAAAAACCCGAAGACGCGGAGCGCGTCATGCCGGATGAGTTCGCCAGCCTGCTGAAATATCTCGGCTCAATGTATTCCTACGTGATCGTGGACACCGCCCCGGAACTGAACGACTACACCCTGGCCGCGTTAGATGTGAGCGATCTGGTCGTCTTGGTTACCGTACAGGACGTGCCCTCCCTGGATCGGGTGCGACGTTTTTTGGATATGGCGGATAGCCTGGGAGTAGATGACGAGAAAATCTTGTTTGTGATGAACCGTTACACCAACAGGATCAACATCACTCCCGAACGGATCAGTGAAAGTTTCAAAAAAGAGATCGCCGCTGTGATCCCCTATGATTATCAGGTGGTTCTCCCTTCTATCAATCGGGGAACACCCTTTTTGTTGAACTCAAAAGTAAGAAAGAGCCGCCCCATTGCCAGGGCTGTACAATCGCTGGCTGAGCGAATTCGTCAGAAACAAGTGGAACTGACCGGGGGATAATAAAACATGAGCCTGGGAGGGGGTGTGCTACCGGAGGCTCAAGATTTGCGCATAAAAATTCTTGGCCTTTTCCATTACCCGCGCGTAATGCGCTTTTTCATTCACCAGCTCACGATTGATTTTTAGAGCCTGCGCACGAAGTTTTTCATCCTCTATGGCTCGCAAGATAGCTTCCGAGAGGGCGTGGGGGTCATCCGGGTCGAATAACAGCCCGTTTTTCCCGTGCGTGATCCACTCGCGGACAGATTCGATGTCCCCTGCGATGGGAAAGCAGCCGCAGGCCAGGGCTTCCAGCAGGGTGTTGGGGGTGCCGTCGTGGGTGCTGGGGGAGACGGCGATCTGAGAGCCGCGGAAGAGATCGGCCATTTCTTCACGACTGACGGTGGGCAGCAGGGTGACGTTGTCGGCGATGTGAAGGCGGCGTACCCAATGGTGTGCCAGGGTTTCGCCAGCCATGGCCGGGCAGAGGAAGCGTGTGTTGGGATGCTTTTCCAGCACCCGGGGGATGGCCTGGAAGAACGTATGGTTGTTGACGTAGGTGCGGAAGCCGCGCGGGTTGATCACGGTGAAGGCAGGCGGGGTTTGGGTTACGTTTGGGGGAGGGTAGAAAATTTGGGGCTGCACCCCGCCCGCGCCGGGCAGGACGATGTGCGGTTTTTGAGGGTCGAAGCCCCATTGTTCGGCCAGAGCGAGGTCGCGGTGGCAGTCGGTGTGCAGGGCGTCGAGGTTTTGGAGGGTGAGGCGGGTGTAGAAGCCCATGGAGGGAGTGCTGGGGGCGTGGAGGGTGAAGTCGTTGCCCCAGACGGAGACGAGGAGAGGGGGTTGGGCTGTTTGGCTGCGCATAGCCGAGCCAGGAAGGTGTTTGGGTGAGCTGCGCATAGCCAGATTAGAGGAGAGGGAGGGGGCGGGAGAGACGGCAGGCGAGTGCGACTTCCCTTTTGCGCGGGCGGGGTTGGAGGGAGAAATGGGCAGCGCGCTGGCCGCCATCATCCCTTCGTACGGAATGCGCATGGCGTGTACCAGGTCGGGTTGGAGGCTGTCGATCAGCGTTCTCAAACGCCGGCCGGCGCGGGGCAGCGCGCCTGGTTCCAACAAATGGCGCAGCGCGGTGCGCAGCCGCAGGGGGACGAGGGCGCGCAGTATCCGGCTGCGTTGGGAGTGTTTTGCATCTCCCGCGGCCGCGGCCAGGGTGGTGGGGATGACGTGCAAGGAGGCCAGCGCCAGCCCGGGTTGGCAGGGGAAGGTGGATACGAGGTGAACTTCGTCCCCGCGTTCCACGAAGTAGCGAATCCAGTTGAGTGCGATGGGGGAGCGCCCGTCAGCCACGAAAAGCAATTTCATTGGATGCCTTGAGGAAAGCAGCCGCCATGTTCTCGATGTTGATCTCCGAGGCGATGCGGTAGGAGGCCTCGCCCATGCGGCGCAGGCGGTTGGGGTGGGCGAGGGCGTTTTGCAGGGTGCGGGTCAGGGCTGGCAGGTCGTCGGGGGGGATTTGCCAGCCGTTTTCGCCGCGCACCAGGTCGTCTTGTGTGCCGTCGCCTTGCGCTACGATCACGGGCAGGGCGTGGGACATGGCTTGCTGGACTGCCAGCCCGCCGGTGCCGGGCAGCACGAACAGGTCTGCGGTCTGGAAGTAGGGGGTGAGTTCTGCGCCGTGTTTGGGGCCTGGGAATTCGGCCTGGGGGTAGGTTTGTTGCGCCAGGGTTTGCAGGCTGCCGCGCGCCGGGCCGTCGCCGACGATGATCAGCCGCGGGCGGAGGGCCGCGGGCAGTGCGGCGCAGGCTTTGAGCAGGTGGTCTACTTTTTTGCGCGGCTGCAAACGTCCGACGAACAGCACGGTGAGGGGGTGGCGGGGCGTGGGGTCACGCGCGGGGGGTGGGGCTGCCGGCCGCGGGGTGACCGCGTTGGGTGCGGTGTACACGCGTTCGGGGGGGAGCACTCCGAGGGCGCGGTATTCCTCCGCGCCGCGGCGGCTGTACGCGATCAGCCCGTCCAGGCTGGAGAGCAGACGCAGCCGGGCGCGGGCGCGCACGCCAGCCAGCGGGCCGCTCAGCCGCGGCGCGCCCAACCCCCAGCCGATCACCGGGCGGCCGCGGGCGTGCATCCAGGCGATGGCCTTGCGGGTGCTGGGGTAGCGCGGGTTGGCTTCTACGATCAGCGCGTCGGGATCGGTTTTTTCCAGCCAGTGCAGCAGGCCGGGCTGCCAGCACAGGTAGAGCGGGTGGCGCGGGTGCAAGAAGTGACGGTTGCGAGCCGGGGTCAGCCGCGCGTGCCGCAATTTGCTCGCGGGGGGGATATTTTCGATGGGCAGCGGCTGCCCGGCGAACAGGTGCAGCCCGCCGCGGCAGGCGGACGCCAGCAGCTCGATGAACGGGACGCGGTAGGCGGGGAGGACGCGCTGTTGTAAGGCCAGTTTGCCGGGGTAGGCGTTCATGCCGGTTTTGCCAGAAGGTAGGCCTTCCAGCCCAGGTTTTCCAGATCGCGGATGGGCGGGTAGCCGGATTTCAGGTGGTGTAGGTGGTAGCCGCTGCCGGTCAGGAGTTGCCAGGCGGTTGCCGCGGCCTGTTGGCCGTGCAATTCCAGGAAGAGCAGGGGCCGGGCTTCGGCCAGCACGCGGCGCATCCCCGGCAGGGCCAGCACTTCGCCGCCTTCGATGTCCATTTTGACCACGTCGGGCGCGGGGTTGCCCAGCTCGAAGACGAAATGATCGAGCGAAATGCCGGGCACGGTGATGTGGCCGGTGTATTCCTCCTTGCGTCCCGCGGACCCGGCAGCCTTGCCCATGCCGGTTGAGCGATGAAGGTGAAAACGAACCTGTCCCGCGGCGTCCACCACCGCGGCATGAATCGCGCAGATGGGTGTTGGATGTTGGTTACTGGTTACTGGATACTGGTTACTGAATACTGAATACTGAATACTGGATACTGGATACTGGAGTGCCAGGTTCTTCTGCAAACGCTCGAAGTTGGCGGGCAGAGCCTCGAACGCGAACACCTGCCCGGTTTTGCCCACTGCGCGCGCCAGCATCAGGCTGAGGTAGCCGATGTTTGCGCCCACGTCGTAGGCTGTCATGCCGGGCGTGACCCAGTCCTGGATCGCGGTTTGCAGATCGGTCTCGTAGGTGCCCAGCCAGTAAGCTTTTTCGGTCTGCAAATCGAGCAGCATCCGCGCGCCCTGTAACGCGCCGGCCGTGATGGTGACTTCGGTCGGGCCGGTGGGCGCGCTGCGGTTGAGCAGGCCGCGAAGCAGCCGGGTGAATGGGCCAAGCCGGTACAGCCCGCGGCGTGCCGGTGCGGGTAAGGCGCGGGCAACGCTCGCGGCCAGGGTCAGCAATGGGTTGGACATCTACGATTTTCGATCATTCATACACCCGCCATCCCAATTCCTCCACCACATCCCCGGTGACTCTGAAGTCGTCGGGTAGATCGACCAGGGTGAGGGTGGCTTCGACCGCGAGGGAGCCGTCTGGCAGGCGGATTTCGCCTTTGGCGACCAGTAGGCGGCCGCGGTCCCTGATCGGGGTGCCGGTGATTTTGAGGGGGGTGTTGAGCGGCACGGGCTGGCGGTATTTGATTTCCATTTTGGCGGTCATAAAGAAGCGCATGTGGTCGCCGATCATGGCGGTGCGCCCGACTACTTCGTCCATGATGGCCGCCACGATGCCGCCGTGCGCGATGCCGGGGTAGCCCTGGTATCGTTCTGGGATGCTGTACTCGCAGTACACCTGGTCGCGGCCATTGTCGTAGAAGGTGAGTTTCAGGCCGAAGGGATTTTTCAGCCCGCACACGAAGCAGTGATGAGAGTTGGGTTGTTTGAAGGTTTGCATGACCCAAATCATACTGCAAGATGTATGATTGGGCAATCGGGAGGCGCGCTTTCGGGTACGCGCTGCTCAATGACAGCACTTACGCAGTTGAGACCTCACAGGTCTACTACCGCACCATGCAGGAAGATTTTACCCAAAATCGATTGCATCCGGGCATCTCCATGCGCTTTGAGACCTGTGAGGTCCGGGTGCGACTTTTCAAGTGCCTAAGTCCTATCAATGATCTGGATAAGAGTTGCCTGGTTGTCGTTCACCTCCTTGCGATTGTGCAAACGGCGGACGAAAAACGAGACGGGTTTTTCGTCCCGTCTCGCCGGTGCCCATGTCTGGAGTTTGTAATTTGCAATTTGCTTGCTCAGGGTTGCCTGATGGTCTGAACCATGAGCGTCACCCCTCCAAGGCTGGTGGGGTTTCAATCGGTTGGTAGGTGGTCCTCGATGTTATGTTTGACCGCGTACGCGGCAGCTTCGGCACGGGTGGACAAATGCAATTTGCTCAACAAGGAGCTGACGTAGTTGCGAACAGTTTTTTCGCTCAAAAATATTTGTTTCGCAATTTCTTTATTCGTCTTCCCCTGGGCGATCAAAGCCAGAACGTTAAGTTCCCGATCGGTGAGATTGGCAAACGCTTCGTCCTCTGCTTTTCGTGAGGCTTCTCGCACCCGGTCGAAGACTTTTTTGGTGATGGCTGGGTCTAGCAAAGATTCCCCTTTTCCAATGGTTTCCAGAGCGCGTATCAATTCGTTGCTTCCGATTTGCTTGAGTACATAGCCGGAAGCTCCGGCTGTGATGGCGTCGAACAATAACTCATCCTCTGCAAAAGAGGTGAGCATGACGACTTTGGTATTGGGCAGTTTGGCAATGATTTCTTTGGTGGCTTCAATGCCGCTTTTCCCTGGCAAGCGGATATCCATCACGACCACGTCGGGTTGGTATCTTTCTGCTTGCTGAATGGCTTCGTTGGCCGTTCCTGCCTCTGCAACCACCTGAAACTGGTCGTGCCGGGAGAGCAAAGATTTGATTCCCAGGCGTACCACCTCATGATCGTCCACGAGTAAGATTCGTAAAGGCATTATAATTGACCTCCATTCTGTGCAAAGCTATAATCGGTGTGCATCGGCGCCAGGATTTGGTGGTTACTCCGTTAAGTATAGCATAGCTTTTCTGGGACCTCACAGGTCCGCTACCACACGATGCAAGAAGATTTGACCCAAAATAGAATTGCAGTCGGGCATCTCCATGCGCTTTGAGCCTGTGAGGTCCGGGTGTGACTTTTCAAGTGCGTAGGTCCTATCTGTGAAAATTATGCGCAGAAATTATTTGAAGTGGTTGACGATTGTTGCACCGGCGTTGTTCGTTGGGAGCGTTTTGTTTGGCAGGCTGCTTCTGGCGCATTCGCCCTTTTCGTGGTGGGACGAGATCGTGACGATCTTGATTGTGGTGGCCGGGGCAGTGGTGTTCTCTACCGTGGTATTTCGGGTGATTGAGTACCGGGAGTTGGAGATCAAATCGCGCTCGGATCAATTAGCGGCATTGCACGAAGCTGCCCTCACCCTGACACGTGAGCTTGATTTGGGAATCGTGTTGCAGAAGGTGGTTGATCTGGCCCGGGAGTTATCCGGTGCAAAGTATGGCGCCCTCGGTGTTTTGGATGAGAATGGGGAACATTTTGGGCAGTTCATCACTTCGGGCGTTTCGTCCTCGCGCAGGATGCGCATTGGGCCGCCCCCCAAAGGGCACGGTTTAATTGGCGAGGTCATCCATCAGGGGGAATCTCTCCGAGTGAGTGAGATTGAAAGAGACAATCGGTTTTCCGGGTTTCCGAAACATCATCCCTATATGCGAACCTTTATTGGCGTTCCGATTCGCTTTAAGGAGAAGGTGATCGGAAATCTGTATCTGGCAGACAAACTCGATGCCAAAGGAGAAGTTACCGATTTTTCGGAGCAGGACCAACAACTTTTGGAGATGTTTGCCACACAGGCCGCGATCGCGATTAAAAATGCCCAACTATACCGCCAAACACAGCAGCTATCCATCTTGCAAGAGCGCGAGCGTTTTGGTATGGATTTGCACGATGGGATCATCCAGTCGATCTACGCCATAGGCCTGATGCTGGAGGACACGCAGCACAGATTGGAGGAGGACCTGGAGGCCGCCCGGCAAGGATTGGCTAAAGCGATCCAGGGCCTCAACGAAGTGATTCGAGACATTCGGAATTACATTTTGGATCTCAGGCCCCAACGTTTTCAGGGCAGAGACCTGAAAGAGGGGCTAAACGAATTGGCGCGGGATCTGCGTGCCAACTCCTTTTTGGAGGTGAATCTTCACCTCGATGGCGCCGACTCGATTACGTTATCCCCCGAAAAGACGGTGGAAATTTTGCACATTGTGCAAGAATCTTTATCGAATATCCGTAAACATGCACACGCCACGCGAGTTGATGTTTCTCTATCCTCCTCTGACGGTTGGATGACTTTAGAGATTTCAGATGATGGGGTCGGATTGACGGAAGAAAAGATTTCCAACGCTAGCGGCAGCGGGTTGCGAAACATGCGTGAACGTACTCAAATACTGGGGGGGCGCATCCGGTTTGTCAGCCCCGAAGAGGGGGGTACCCGGGTGGTGCTCTCTGTTCCGATCAGCGATTTACAACCGGCGGCCCACCAAACAGGATAGTTGTCCCCGAAAAGGCGGGACATATGCCCCCTCGGAGAATGTGTGTAAGGTGTTAAACTCGCACAACGGTTTCGTTATGGGAAAGATCCGCATCCTGATTGCCGATTCACACGAAAACGTCCGCACGCAACTTGTTGCCCGCTTGCAACGCGAGCCTGAATTTGAAATCGTTGGGCAGGCCGCCAATAGCGGGCAGACTTTGCATTCCGCGCTCGTCGATCATCCGGACATTATTTTGATCGACCCGGTGATGTGGGACGGTTTTGGAATTGCCAACCTACGGCATATCATCGCACAGCTCCCGGACACACAAGTGGTTGTTTTAACCGCCTATGCGGATACATCCTTGCGTATGAGCTTGCGGAGAATGGGGGTCAAGGAAATCCTTACCAAAGGGATCGCCTCAGAAGAACTGGTGGAAATCCTGCGTTCTCTGGGCGCCAAGAAGGTCAATTCGAGCAAGCAGAGACACCCATAGACTCGCAACAACGCACATTCAACAGACCACGGAGTGGCGTAAAATGCTGTTTTGCGCCACGGTAAGCGGCTTGGTTGCGCGCGGGAGGGGTATAATCGACACCAGGAGAGTTTGATATGTTACCGTCCTTGTTTTATCCCCGAACACTGGTGGAGAAAATCCGGCTGGTACGGTATATCCTGCCAGTGATTCTGGTTCCAATCGTGGTGATATACCAGCTTCAGGTAGCTTTTCGGTTGGAACAGGCTTATGGGCACCTTGTACATTACGCGGCTGAGATCGGTTTTTACAGTCTGGTGGGCCCGGTTGTCACCTGGTTGACGTTGATCTGGGTCGAGCGCAAACTGGCTGAAAAGGAGGCGTTGGAGCGGCAGGTGCGAGCGCGCACCCAGCAACTGGCCAGCCTGACGGCAGTCTCGCCGGACGCCATCCTCAGCCTCGACCATAAGGGGCGGATTACCTCCTGGAATCAGGGGGCTTCCCGGCTTTTCGGGTACACGGCCAGGGAGATTATCGGGCATGAGATCGACGAACTGCTCCCAGATTTCGCCAACCTGGAGAAGAAAATCCGCCAGGGCCGAACGGTGCAGAACCTGGAAACATCCGCGATGACCAGCGACGGGCAACTCATCCGGGTGGACCTGACACAGACCTGCCTCAAGGACGATCCGGGTGAACCCCCGGTCAGCTTGCTGATCATCCGCGATGTCACCGTGCGCAGCGAACGCGCCGCCATCGTTGAGGAGGAACGCAGCCGCATCGCCCGGGATCTGCACGACAGCGTGGCGCAAACGCTCTATTTCCTGGCACTCAAGGCGGACATGACGCGCAACCTGATCACCAGCGACCCGGAACAGGCTGTCCGGAACCTGAAAGAGATCGGAAACGAGGCCCGCGGCGCCATTCGGGATGTGCGCCGGGCGATTTTTGGCCTCAAACCGCTGGAATGGTCTGAAGGTGGGTTTGTTCCGGCTTTGAAACAATTCGTGAAGGATTTTGCGGAACAATCCGGGTGGCGCGCCGTGCTGGATATCCCGGAGAACGGTGCAAAAATCCCCCCCAGACTGGAGCCGACCATCTTCCGGCTGGTGCAGGAATCGCTCAACAACGTTGCCAAACACGCCAATGCCCGTACCGTCCATGTGAGCTTGCATCATCTCGACTCTCCTCCGGGAATTTTGCTGGAGGTGGTGGATGATGGGGAGGGTTTTGAAGTTGAGTCGGTGAGGTTGGGTTGGGGGATTAACCAGATGAAAAAACGTTGTATGGCAGCCGGTGGAGATTTGCGTATTGAGAGTTCGCCAACGGAAGGGACGCGCATCCGCGCGGAGATTCCTTTCAAAATTCTGGACAAAAGAAATGGATAAGATACGAATACTCATCGCGGATGACCATACGGTTTTACGTCAGGGGATTGCGCAGGTGCTCGAATCGCAACCGGATATGGAAGTGGTGGCGCAAGCGCAAAACGGGCTAGAAGCGCTTCGGTTAGCCCGCATTCACCGCCCCACCATCGCGCTGCTGGATATCAACATGCCGGAGATGGACGGGGTGGCAGCTACCCGCAAAATCAGTGCAGAAATTCCCGAAACTCGTATCGTGATCCTAACTATGTACAGGCTCGACAATCTGGTGTTCGAGGCGATCAAGGCCGGGGCCAACGGCTATTTGCTCAAGGAGGTGGAAATGGAAGACCTGTTGGCCGCGGTGCGGGCGGTGGCCCGCGGGGAGGCGGTGCTCGACCCGGCTATTGCGAGCAAGGTGCTGGCCGAATTCCGACCTGCCCAGCCGCGAAAGGACACCGATGACCTGGGGTTGGCCCCGCGCGACATCCAGATTCTGAGCCTGGTGGCGCAGGGGCTAAGCAACTCGGAAATCGCCGCTCAGCTGTCGATCTCTGAGAAAACAGTCCGTAACCGCCTCTCCCTGGTGTTCAAGCAGCTTCATTTGAAGAACCGCACGGAGGCTGCACTTTACGCTATCCGTAAAGGTCTGGTGGATGGGGAGTCTGAGGGAGGGGAGAGCTGATCGGGACATCTGTCCCGGTAGAGGTGGGAAAATCGAAACAAATGTCCCGATCAGTGAGTACAAATAACACTACCCGAATATCTCCAGGTTTTATATCCTAAATAAAACTTCGATAGATATGAAACCTGGAGGTGAATTATGAAAAAAATGATTTTGTTTTTCCTGATGGGGCTTGCGGCAGTTTTGCTTGCTGCCTGCCAGACGGCTTCTGCAAAGAGCGATACCGTTGACTTAACTATCGAGATGAGCGAGTTCGCTTATTCTCCCGATACGATTGAACTGAAGGTAGGCCAGGAAGTGACCCTGCGTGTCGTCAATGTCGGCGCGCTGGAACACGAATTGATGATCGGGCGCGAGGTGGTGACCACAGACAGCGGCGCTCCCCGCATGTTCAGGGAGGACTTTTTCGAGGGTCGCGAGCCTGTGATCATGGCAAGCGAGAACGAGGCTGAACACGCGGATACGAACAGCGAGCAGGGCAATGACCATGACGAAGAGGGCAATGACCATGATCAGGAGGGTGAAAGCGAGCACGGCAATACCCACGGCTTCATGGTCTCTGTGCCCGGCAACAGCCAGCAAGAGGTCACCCTCACCTTCACCGTCACGGAAGATATGGTGGGTGAGTGGCAAATGGGCTGTTTTGTAGACGGTGGCTCGCACTACGCAGCAGGAATGGTTGGAAAAGTCGTTGTTACTCCCTGACTTTTCTTCTCTCTCACACAAACGGGGCGGCATAGCCGCCCTGTTTTGGTTTGCCACACCTGGATGGAAGTTGTTTTCTAACAATACCGCGCAGAGTCGCAAAGGTATGGATAGCGTTTGCGTGTATAATACATCTCATTGATAGGACTTACGCACTTGAAAAGTCGCACCCAGACCTCACAGGTCTCAAAGCGCATGGAGATGCCCGGATGCAATCCGTTTTGGGTAAAATCTTCCTGCATCGTGTGGTAGTAGACCTGTGAGGTCTCAACTGCGTAAGTACTGTCATTGATGGCTTGCAAAAACTCGAACGTAGAACGCTACGGAGCCAGGCATGATTCCTATTCGAGATACTATCCGTTCTTACCATTTCCCCATCGTCAACTGGTTGCTGATCGGGGTGAACACACTGGTTTTTTTGTTTGAAGCGCAATTGGGGCCGGCCGAATTGGAACGATTTCTGCAAACCTGGGGGCTGATCCCGGCACGCCTGCTACACGACCCTGGCTTGGCCTGGATCACCATTTTCAGCAGCATGTTTTTGCATGGCGGCTGGTTTCATTTTTTGAGTAATATGTGGTTTTTGTATATTTTTGGGGATAACGTGGAAGATCGGATGGGTTCCTGGCGGTACTTATTCTTTTACCTTGCCAGTGGCGTGGCTGCGGCGTTATTGCAGACCTTTGTCTTGCCGGACAGCACGCTGCCCACGATCGGCGCCAGCGGTGCCATCGCGGGGGTGTTGGGCGCGTATGTGCTCTTTTTCCCTACTGCTAACGTGACAACCCTGGTGTTCGTCTTCTTTTTTGTTACGTTTGTCGATATTCCCGCCTTGCTTTATCTGGGATTCTGGTTTGTTTCACAATTCTTTTCGGGGCTGGCATCCCTGGCCGGGCAAAGCGCAGGGGGTGTGGCCTGGTGGGCGCATATAGGCGGGTTCGTTTTTGGCTGGGCAACCGGCCGTTTGTTCGCCTACCGCCATCCGTCCTATTATCGCTGGTATCCCGATGAATACTGGCCGTGGTAGTTATTAACGCAATTGGAGGATTTGCCAATGTCGCTTCTGGATTTCTTCTGGTTTTTTCTGATCTTGTCATCGCTGCAACCTGTCGTCCGGCAGCGTATGTTGGAGGCGGCTCGCGTGCGATTGTTACGCAAGATCGAAGAAGAACGCAGTTCGCGGGTGATTGCCCTGATCCATAGGCAGGAAACCCTGGCGTTTTTGGGCTTCCCTGTGGCGCGCTATATTGACATCAATGATTCCGAGCAAATTTTGCGGGCGATCAAGATGACATCTCCAGAGATTCCAATCGACCTGATTCTTCACACCCCCGGCGGGTTGGTGCTGGCTGCCGAACAAATCGCCCACGCGCTGAGCAAGCATCCCGCCAAAGTGACCGTGTTCGTTCCCCATTACGCCATGTCGGGCGGCACCATGCTGGCGCTGGCCGCGGACGAAATCGTGATGGACGAAAACGCGGTGCTGGGGCCGGTGGACCCGCAATTGGGCCAATATCCCGCGGCCTCGATCCTGAGAGTGTTGGAGCAAAAAGACCCCAACGAGATCGACGATCAAACCCTGATCCTGGCCGATGTCTCCCGGAAAGCCATCCGGCAGGTCAAAAGCACGGTACAGCGGCTGCTTACCCCGCGCCACGGCGAGCAGAAAGCCGCCCGGCTGGCCGAGACGCTGGCAACCGGTACGTGGACTCACGATTACCCCATCACGGTCGAGGAAGCGCGGCAACTCGGGTTGAACGTCAGCACTGAGATGCCCGAACAAATTTACATGCTGATGAATCTGTATCCCCAAACCGCCCAGCGGCGCCCCTCCGTGCAGTACATCCCTATGCCGTATACGCCCCGTGAACGCAAACAAAACGACAAAAGCTAACCCTGCCCCTCATACCGGATAGGTGTGAACGAGCTTGAGAAAATGCTTAACCACTTCAGGATCGAAGTGCTTCCCTGCTTGCTCGTGAATGTAGGCCAGCGCCTTCTCTTTGGGCCAGGCTGGCCGGTAAGGCCGGTCGCTGGTTAGCGCGTCGAAAACATCGACAACCGCGAAAATGCGCGCCGCCAGCGGAATTTGTTCGCCTTTCAACCCTTCTGGATAACCCGTTCCATCCCATTTTTCGTGATGATAGTAAGGAATGTCGAGCGCAGGGCGTAGAAATTGAATCGGCAGCAACATCTCGAAGGCAAAACGAGGGTGTTGCTGCATGATTTTTTCTTCTTCATCGGTCAAATTCCCCTCTTTGTGTAAGATTTCATCCGGGATGCCCATCTTG
Source organism: Anaerolineales bacterium (assembly GCA_027019845.1). Classification (GTDB taxonomy): domain Bacteria; phylum Chloroflexota; class Anaerolineae; order Anaerolineales; family JABWBV01; genus JALUWE01. The sequence goes on from JALUWE010000091.1 coordinate 12,826, forward strand.
CCGATGTCGTGCAGGATGGCGCCGCGGCGGACGTGCAACAGCTCTTCTTCGGTCATTCCCATGGCCCTGGCCAGCTGCACGGTCATTTCCGTTACCCGTTTGGAGTGGCCTTCGGTTTCCCGGTCGCGCAGCTCCAGGGCTTTTGCCCATCCCTCCAACGTGGAGTCATAGGCAATTTTCAACTCCATGTTGGAGCGTTGCAAACTGTCGAACAACTGGGCGTTTTCGATGGCGATGGCAGCCTGATCGGCCACCGCAGAAATAAAGTTTCGCAGCTCGGGATCGATTTTGCACGGGGGGATATACAAAAGCTCCAAAACGCCTTTCACTTCCCCTTTGGTGATCAACGGAATACCTAAATAAGAGGTAAAACCATCCGTAGCCAGTATTTGGGCGCGGCGGGAACCCTGGTGTTGTGCCAGATCGGGAATGTAGAGAAATTGTCTTTGCAGGACGATCTTTTCCATCAAATCTTCGTTCAGCCGTAGAACCGTGCGAATGATCGTTGGGTTGCGGATGCCGCTCCCACCGGCATATTCCAATGTTTGTAAATACGGATCGAGGAGCAAGACATCTGCCGCGTCTACGCCTAGTTGAGCGGTCAGCTGCTCCAGCAGGATTTGTAGCGTAACTCGCACGTCCAGGCTGGATGTAATGGCGTGGTCCACAGCCCGTAGGGCTGTCAAATAGCGAAGCCGCTGTTCCGTTTGTTCATGTAATTGCGAGCGGTGGATGGCATTGCCGGCAATTTCTGCCAACACGTTCAAGATGCGAACCTCTTGTTTGGAAAATTGGCGCGAGGCGGGGACAAACACGTATAAGACCCCAATGACCTCCTGGACGGAGCGGATCGGGACCACTACGCCGCTCCAATGGGCCGGGAGGTGCTGGCGCGCCGCTTTGAACACGCGTGGGTCTGAGCGAATGTCTTTGACGTGGTACGTTTTTCCACTCGAGTACACATAACCAATAATCCCTTCTATCGAATGCGGCATCATCTCGTTCAAGTCTGCACACCAACCTTGAGCGACCACCTGCTTGAGGCTGCCCGTGCTGGGATCGTAGAGGACAATGCCCCCGGCCTGGCTGTTGAGCACATTCAGCGTTTCCTGTAGCAAGATGGGGGTCATTTCTTCGAGCGTTTCGGCGGCCCGCAAAGCGGTGGAAACGCGGCTCACAGCTTCCAGTTCTGCCAGGCGCTGGAGGGTCTCCTCGTACAAACGCGCATTTTGGATCGCGGCTGCGGCCTGGTTGGCGAAGGAGGTGAGCAAATCCAGGTCGTCTTGCTCGAAGGCCCCAGTGCGGCTGGCGTTATCCAGCGCCATGGCGCCGATCACCGTGCCTTTGACCATCAACGGGGCCACGATGGAACTGCGGATGGAGCGCACTTCGGGAATCTCTACGTTTAAGTTGTCCTGTTGCAGGCTTGGGTCTTCTTGCACGTTGGTGATCAGTACGGGTTCTCGTTGTTGGACAGCCCGGCCGGCAAAGCCCCAAGAGGTCGGGAAGGCAAAATCTTCAATTCGCTCATCCTGGTAGCCGATGGAGGCGCGGATGTGTAACAGGCCGTCGTCCTCCAAAAGCAGTAAGGAGCCTTTCTCCGCGGCCGGGATGGCCTGACGCGCGGCCTGCAAAATGTTTTCCAACAGGGTTTGCGTTTGCAGGCTGGTATTGAGTGATTGCAGCGCTTGTGCCAGCGCTCCCATTTCCCTGGCTCTGCGCTGGCTTTCCCCGATCAGGCTGGCGTTTGCAATTGCCAGGGCAGCTTGTTCGGCCAGCAACGAAAGGGCGCGCAGCTCGTGTTCGTTGAAGTCGTGAGGCGATTCGTAGGCGACGTTCATCACCCCTACTACTTGCTCTCTCACTTTAAGAGGTAGCCCGATGATCGCCCCTTCCCAGTTATAGTCGGCGAATAGCGGGTGGGTGGTGGTGTTGGGAACCACCACTCTTTCACCGCTGCGAGCCACGGTGTAGGTGATCCCGTCAGGCCTGGGATCGGTATGGGGCGCGTCCATCGGCCCGGCGGGGGTATAGGCCGCGCCGAATTGCAGCGTTTTTCCATCGTAGAGAAAGATGTGGGTGTCATCCGCTTTTACCAGGTGCAAAGCCGACTTCACGATGGCGATGAGCACGGTCTCTAATTCGTGTATGGCGGTCAATTGAAGGCTGAGCTGGCGCAGGATTTCCAATTCCTCCACCCGCTGCCTGGTTTCCTCGTACAGGCGGGCATTGGCAATAGCGGCTGATGCCTGCGCTGCAAAAGCGGTCAGAAAATCCAGTTCCGTTGGCAAGAAGGGCTTTTGTTGCAGCGAGCGGCTGATACTCATCACTCCAATCACCTCGCCGCGGTTTTTGAGAGGCGCCAGCATCAGGGCTTCAGCCTCCTCAGAGGTGCCCGGAATCTGGAGGCCTCGGGGGTCTTCGTGGGTGTTGGGTACGATTTCTGCCTCTCCGCTGACGGCCACATACCCTGTCAGACCATCCCCAATTCGGAGTTTGTAGGACAGAGCTGTCTCCGCGCCGGGGTGAAGTGCGACCACACAGGTCAGGTGTTTTCCGTCCGCGTCTATCAAGTGAATGCGGCTGCCGTTGGCTGCAAAGAGTGATTTGGCGTGTTCCGCGATGGCTTGCAGCACGCTTTCCAGGTCCAGCATGGCGATGGCCTGCGAGGTGGAGAGCAATGCCTGTGCCTGTGCCTCTCTGCGGCGGGCTTCCTCGAAGAGACGCACATTTTGCAAACCTGTGGCCACGACACTTGCAAGCGTGGTCAGCAGGCGTTCGTCATCCGCGGTAAAAGCATTGATGCGAGTGCTCTCGGCGTTGATCACCCCCAGGACGCGGCTGCCAATTTTGATCGGTACACATATCTCCGAGCGTATCCCCGGCGTAGTGGCAATGTAGTTTTTCTCTTTTCGGACGTCGCCCAGACGGATCGCCTGCCCCGTAGCGGCTACACGACCGCTGATACCCTCCCCCAAGGGCACGGTGATGTCCAAAATCTCTCCTGAGATGCCGTGATAGGCAGGGTGAACACGCAAGACCTGCGCCGGTTCGTCTACCAACAGCACACCAAAGTGATCGGGATAGATATTTTCTCCAATGAGTTTTGTCACCCCTTCGAGTAGTTCGTCTTCGGATTGTGCTTCCACGGCCAGTCTGGTCAGGGCTTGTAGGATTGTCAGTTCTTCCAACTGACGCTTGAGAGCGCTTTCCGCACGCTGTAATTGCGCCAATCGAGCGGTAAGTTGGGCGAAGAGACGGGCGTTTTCCAGCGCTACCGCGGTGTGGGCGGCCAGCATTTCCAGCGGTTGTAAGTCCTCGCTTGCGTAGGCGTGCGGTTCATAACTCTGCGCAGAGATCATCCCCACCACTTCCTCGCCCCGCCACATTGGAACGGCTATCAAAGACCGAACGTGTTCTTCCGAGCCGAAATGTTCTGAGTCGTAGGGGTCTTCTTCGGCCCGGAAATCGGAGATCAATACGGATTGCCCGCTCGCGATCACCTTGCCGCTCAAGCCGCGGCCGGCAGGAATGCTCCTTTCCGGCCAGCGGCCTCCCTGATCGAACAAATACACGGCTCTGATCACATCCTGCTCTTTGTCGTGCAGTGCAATCACAAAAGCGCCAGCCTGGAAAAGCTGTTGGGCAGCCTGGTGGGCCGCCTGGTACACTTGTTCTGGATCGTGGGCAACCGTTACGATTTTCTGTACCGCCGAGTGAAGCACCCGCCAGCGTTCGGCCATCTGTTGGGTGCCTTGAAAGAGGCGGGCGTTTTGAATAGCTACGCTTGCCTGGCTGGCAAGGGGGACTACCAGATCGAGATCGGCCTGCTCATACGCATCGGGTTCGTAGCTCTGCAAACTCAGCACACCGATAATCTCATTTCCACCAATGAGCGGAATATACAGCCCCGATTGGGTCTGGCGTTCGTCACCGATTTGAACCAGGCGACCCTTGCGTTCCAGCTCTGCGCGGAGCGGGTTGAGGTCCGCGATGAGCGGCTGCCGCGTACGGATGGCGTCGCTCATCGGCCCTTCGCCAAAAGGCATGGGAGGAAATTCAGCGGGATCGACGGTTTCCCCATCCACGATGGCAAAATCGCAATAGAACATTTCTCTCTCATGATCGAAACGGGCGACGACAAAGTGGGGCGAGTTGAGCAGTTTGAGGCCGATCTCGCGGTGCATGATCCAGTAAATTTCTTGCAAATCCAGGGAGGCGGAAAGTTTTCTCCCGATCTCATTGATCACCAACATCGTCTGATTGCGCCGTTCCAGGTCGCTGGTCAACTGTTGG
>JALUWE010000092.1 GCA_027019845.1 Anaerolineales bacterium
GTTGGGAGAAAAAGGCCGCTGCGAAGATGTCGCCCGCGCCGACCGCGTCGATTTCTTTCATGGGCAGGGTTTCGAAGCGTGTTACGGAACCCCTGTGGAACAAGCGCGCGCCGTTGTAGCTTTCGGTGACCACAAAGACGGGTACCAGGGCGGCCATGTGCGCAATGCGTTCTTCATCGCCGCCCACGTCCTCTACGCTGATCACCGCGGCATCCGCTTTGGAGAGAATTTGGCCGCTCTCGGGCCAGTCTGTGGGGTAAACGCGGCCATGTTCATCCCAGGTGCGCAGCCAGCCCTGAGGGGTGATGCCGATCATGGCGTTGGGGAACAGGTCGAACAGGGCGGGGTCGATCTCGTGGACTAACGGCCCAAAGTGAACGATGGGGGTGTTCCGCCAGGCATCCGGCACCAGGTCGGGGGTCAGGAGGGGGGCCAGGTGGTGGACGGTTTGTACCCGTCCGGCCGGGGTGGTGATGTTTTCGAAGGTGGTGCTCTTTTCGGCCCGGATTCCGGCGATGGGCAGGTGGGCGATACGCTCTACGGGTACGTCATCCCCCATGGCGGTCACGATTCCGGCGCGCAAACCGAGCGCGTAGGCTGTCAGTGCGGAATAGGAGGCCGTGCCGCCCAGGATGGGACCGTGGGGGGTCAGGTCTCGGGCGAGGTGACCAATGACCAGGTAGTCGATAGGTTCGGGCGCGCTGTACAACATGGGAAAATTATACCCGACCTGGAGTGATTGGGAAGTGGAGAAAAAAACAGCGCACGAATTTCGTGCGCCGAGGGTTTTTGATTTTTGGCCGGTCAAAACATTGCGGCCAGCGATTTACCACTTATCCGTCCCAACGTTACTTGGGGATGATGGTCACTTTACGCCGCGGGTCTTCACCTACGCTCAGGGTCTCTACGTGGGGGTTGTCGCGCAGTTCCAGGTGGACGATGCGGCGTTCGTAAGGGGGCATGGGTTCGAGGGTTTGGCGTTTGCCGGTGCGGATGGCCTGGTCGGCCATTTTGCGAGCCAGGCGGGTGAGTTGTTCTTTGCGTCGTTTTCGGTATCCCTGTACGTCTACGAGCAAATTGACTGAACGGCTGAGTTCTTTGCCCACCATCAAGCGGGTGATCAATTGAAGCGCGTTCAGTGTTTCCGCCTTGCGCCCAATCAAAATGCTGAGGTCTTTTCCGTTGATCTCGACCAGGATGCCTGGTTTGCGGTGATGCCCTTCGGTTTCGAGGTAGCTGGTTGTGACCTTTGCCTGGATGTGCATTTTGTCTAAGAGTTCCTGAACAGTTTCCCGCGCGATGGTAAGCACTTCGTCTTGCTCTTCCTCGGATGGGGAGATGGCAGGTTCTGGGGGCGCGGTTTCTGTTTCTGTGGCCGATGACGTTGGGCTTTCTGCGGGTTTTTCGGGTTCTGTTTGGGGAGGAGTTTGTGATGTTGTTTCTGTTGTGGGGGGGGCTCCTGTGTGTGGCTGTTTGACGGTGATGCGCACGAGGGCCTGGCGTGCACCTAATCCAAAAAGCCCGCGGCTGCCTTCTTCTATTATTTCGACTTCGACCTCGTCTTGGGTAAGGCCTAGCTGTTCAAGGCCTTTTGCGATGGCCTCATCAACGGTGAAGCCCCTCATCTCCAGCGTGGATGTTTGTTCGTTCATGGATGCCTCTTTCTGGTTGGGTGTGCGTTAGCGGGAACGGGCTTTCTTTGGTTTGCTTGCACCTTGTTTCTTCTTTTTTGGATTGGCTTTTTTCACACTTTTTGCAGACCCTACGGAGGGAGATGTTTCTATATTCGATTTGGGAATGAGTTTTCGCCAGTCCAGGCGGCCCATGGCTGCGTATTGGATGATTCCGACCACGTTGGAGGCCACAAAGTAGAGTGCCAGCCCTGCCGAGAAGGTATACGACAGCCAGCCGAGGAAAAGAGGCATGTACAGCCCCATGACGCGCCCCATCGCCGCGCTCTGATCGTCTGTGCCGGTGGACATGGGGGTCATCAGTTTGGTTTGCAGGTAGGAAGTGATGACTACCAGGATGGCCAGCACTGGAATCCCCCAGGTGTCGGGCAAAAAGGGCAGGTAGAGGCGCTCGGGCTGGCTGAGGTCCATCCACAGGAATTTGCTGGTTAGGGGGATGATGTCGGTGGCGTTGGGGAAGAAGTCGTAGATGCGGCGGGCGAAGGTGACCAGTTGTAAGGGGGTGGAGCCGAGCGCGGAGATGATGGCCTGGTATAAGCCGATAATGATCGGGAACTGAATGATGGTTGGCAGGCACGAACCAAACGGGTTGACTCCGGCCTCCTGGTAGAGTTTCATTTGTTCTTGGGCCAGTTTTTCCCGGTCGTTTTTGTATTTCTCTTGTATTTTTTGCCATTTATCGGATTTTTGCAATTCTTGCAGGGCCTGGGTGCTTTTCATCTGTTTGGCAGTCAGGGGGTAGGTTGCCAGGCGCACGATGATGGTAAAGACGATAATGGCAAGACCAAAGTTTTGCCCTAAAAGGGTATAGATGAACAACAAAACATTGGTCATCGGGTCAACAATCAGAAGGTTCCACATAATTCAATCCAGTTGTGAATGCTATCCGTTATCAGGCGCAAAGCTCCATTGGGTGTTGCCGTCGCCATCGACAGCCAGAATGAGATTCTCGGCTTCGATGGTGGATAACAGAATGAGGTCCTGCGCGGCAACCGGGCCTGTGTATATTTTACCCTCGAATTGGCGAGTCCAGAGTTGTTCTCCGTCTGTGGTGAGTGCGTATAGTGTGCCGCCTTCGGTAGCCAGGTAAATCGTATCTCCGCTGAGCAGTGGAGAGCCGAAGATGCCGGTGTCTGCGGTAAACTGCCATTTTTCGTTTCCGGTGGCCGCGTCCACGGCGTAAAACGTGCCCGAGATGTCGCCAAAATAGAGCGTGTCGCCTGCCAGGGTGGGGCTGGACCACACCCAATCGCTGGTGTCGAATGTCCAGCGCAGGGTCCCGTTTTGGGCGTCGCGAGCCTGTACGTTGTTGGCGAAGGTGCCGACGTAGATCACGCCATCTGCGCCGACGGTGGGCGCGCTGACCACCGCGCCGCCCAGGTCCTGGTTCCAGATTTTCCGCCCGCTTTGCGCCTCGATGGCATACAGGTTATGATCGAGAGAGGCCAGGTAAATGGTCTGCCCATCGAGGGAGGGGGTGGCCCAAATCGGTTCCTCGGTTTCGAAGGGGGGCCAAAGCGGGTTGCCCTGCAGGTCGAGGGCGTATAGATTGCCATCCGCGGAGGGGGCAAAAATGCTGTTCTCGGTTGTCAATGGGCCGGCGATATAGCGGTTTTTGGCTTCGGTGAACTTCCAGGCGTTGGGCTGGCCTGTATCGGGGTTGATGCTGTATAGAACGTTGTCGTAGCCGCCGACGATCAGTTGCCCGTCGCGGGTCAGGGCCGGGGGCGCGAAGAAGGAAACGTTGCGCTCTTGTTCGGCGGGGAAGCGCCATTCGAGCGACCCATTGGATGCCTGTAGTGCATAAACGTAAGGGCCAAAAGAGACAAACACGGTTTCGTTCGCATAGGTGATACCTGGCCAGCTCGTGGCCGCCAGTCTTCCCCCGGCACATGCGCTTACAAAGAACGCGCTGGAAACAAGGATCAAAAGAGCGATGAGTTTTCGTTTCATTTATTTATCGTCCGGTACTGGGTCGTAGCCCCCAGGATTGAATGGGTTGCAACGCAGAACGCGGTAGGCCGCCATCCACCCCCCTTTGAGCAAACCATACTTGTAGATCGCCTGATAGCCATAGTGCGAGCAGGTGGGGTAAAACCGGCAGGTGTCTGCGGGCAGAGCCGGGGAGATGATCAGCTGGTACAGGCGGATCAACCCTAGAACCGGAAATCGGGCCAGGTTCCTGAATCGCAGGGGGAGGTCGCGTAACGGCGGGTCGCGGTGTGTGTGTTGGCGCTC
>JALUWE010000093.1 GCA_027019845.1 Anaerolineales bacterium
TGGGGTGATGGTGGGGGTGGGCCTCTCGGTGGGGGTCGCGGAGGCGGTCGGGGTGGGGGTGGCCGTAGGCGAGGCGGTCGGGGTGGCGGAGGGGGCTTCCGTGGGCCGGCTGGCCGCCACCGTCAGCTCGATGGCGGTTGCCAGATACTCGGTTGGGATCGGCGTGGGGAGGCCGTCGGAATCCGTTACGCCAAACCCCACCGGCGTCTGGGTGATACATGCGGTCAAGAGTAAAGCGGTACAGAGGAGGAACAACCCGCGGGCGGCTATCTTCATTGGCGGTCTTCCGATGCTCCCAATGGAACATCGCCCGATTATACCGCCGAATTGCGGGGATAGGCTGTTTTATACGGGGAGGTCTCAGGTGGTTCTCATCACCGGCGGGCGAACAAGGAACGCCCCGATTTTTCCCCTGCTTTCCGAACCATCCCGATTTGCGCTACTCATTTTCCCGCAAAATCCCCCTTTGAATGGCTTTGGTGACCGCCTGGGTACGGTCACTGGCGCCAAGTTTGAAGAGGATGTTCTTGACGTGGGATTTTACCGTGCTTTCGGTGATATTCAATTCGGCGCTGATCTCCCGGTTGCTCATACCGGCCATCACCAGCCGCAGAACGGTCATCTCGCGCGGGCTTAAGCGGGGGGATGCCTTGCGGCTTGCCAGTTTTTGGGCAATTTCAGGGGGGATGTGTTTTTGCCCCACATGCACGGTTTGTATGGTCTCCAGCAATTTACTGAACGTGGAATCCTTCATCAAATACCCCATCGCGCCGGCTTCCAACCCGCGGTAAATGTCCTCTTCGCTATCGAAATTGGTCAGCACAATGAAACGCGCCTGGGGGTCCACCTCCAAAATCTTCCGCATGGCTTCCAGCCCGTCCATTTTCGGCATGTTGATGTCCATCAGTGTGATGTCGGGCCGGAGCTGGTGGAACAGCTCGACGGCTTCGTTGCCATCCCGCGCCTCGCCAACTACGGCCATATTCGGTTCGCTGTTGATCATGGATTTGAGGGCCACACGCAGCATGGGGTGGTCGTCGGCGATCAATATCCGAATGGGGTTGAGCCTGGTCATCGGAACTTCCTGAGGGGTCTTTTTTAGAATATCGCAAGTGTGGTATAAGGGGTATCCAGGTGGGGGGCACACTGATCATACCACTTCGCGGTTTTGTTTGCGTTGTAATTCTTGCAAGAATTCCGTGTCATCTTCGTTTAGACGTGCTTTTGCCAGCAAGTCGGGCCTGCGCTGCCAGGTGCGCAGCAGGGACTGGCGGCGGCGCCAGCGCGCGATTTTGGCGTGATCGCCGGAGCGCAGCACGTCCGGGACTTTCATGCCGCGAAATTCCGCCGGGCGGGTGTAATGAGGGTACTCCAGCAGGCCGGTAGCGTGCGAATCCTGAGAAGCTGCCTGGGGATCGCCCAACACGCCGGGCAGCAGGCGGGTGACCGCGTCCACCACCACCAGCGCGGGCAGCTCTCCGCCCGTCAAGACGTAGTCCCCGATGGAAATTTCGTCGCTCACCAGGGCTTGCCGGACGCGCTCGTCCACCCCCTCATACCGCCCGCAGAGGAGCGCCAGCCGTTCGTATTGCGCCAATTCTTGCGCCACGCCGAAGTCGAACAGCCGGCCTTGCGGGGTGAGCAAGATGACCGGGCAGGCCGGGGGCGCGCCCACTACGGCCTCCACCGCGGCGAAGATCGGCTCGGGCTTCATCACCATACCGCCGCCGCCGCCAAAGGGTTCGTCGTCGGTCATACGGTGTTTGTCCGTGGCCCAATCCCGGATGTTATGCGTCTCGATAGTGACCAGCCCGCGCTGGATGGCGCGCTGCATAATGCTGGTTTGCAGGTAGCACTCGAAAATTTCCGGGAAAATGGAGAAGATGTCGAATCGCATCAACTCTCATTCTAGCCGTTCCTTTGCCGCTTGGCAAGTACCGGTTGCCAGTTGAAAGTTTGTTCCAACGCACAAAAAGTTCCCACGAGTTCCCACGAGTTCCCACGAGTTCCCCCGACTTCCCCCAAGTTCCCACGACTCCCCCCGCGTCCCTACGAATGCACCTCCCGCTCCGCCAAAAAATCGTCCAACCCTGGGGGCTTGTAGTCCAGCGATTGGTGGCGGAAGTAGGTGTTGTACAGCTCGGCGTAGTGGCCGCCGCGCGCCAGCAACGCGGCGTGATCGCCCTGCTCGATGATCTGCCCGTTTTCGAGCACGATGATGCGGTCCGCGGCCTTGACCGTGGATAGGCGGTGGGCGACCAGGATGCTGGTGGTGTTTGCCAGGATCAGATCGAGCGCCTGCTGGATTTGCCACTCGGTGAAGGGGTCGATGCTGGCGGTGGCCTCGTCCAGGATGAAGATGGAGGGGTTTTGCACCAGCACCCGCAGCAAGGCCACCAGTTGGCGCTGCCCCATCGAAAGCCGCCCGCCGCGCTCCCCGACCTGGGTGTGCAACCCGTCGGGCAGGGTCTCCAGCCATTCACCCTCCCCGATCTGCCGCGCCAGCCGTTCGATGTCCGCGTCCGTGGCCTGCGGGCAGGCGTAACGGATGTTCTCGGCCACCGTGCCCGAAAACAAAAAAGGCGTTTGCGAGACAATGCCCAACTGGCGGCGGTAGGAGGCCAGATCGAAAGTACGGATGTCCTGCCCGTCGATCAACAGTTCGCCCTGTTGGAACTCGTAGAAGCGCGCGATCAGCCGCGTAATGGAGGTTTTGCCCGAACCGGTGTGCCCCACCAGGGCTAAGCTCTCCCCGGCGCGGATGTGCAGGTTGAAATCGCACAACACCTGCTCCTGCTCGGTGTAGCGGAACCACACGTTGCAGAAGCGGATGTCGCCTTTCAGGCGGGGGGCCGGGCGGTTGTCGGTCTGCACCACCGCGGGTTCCGCATCGATCAGCGCGAAAACGCGCTCCGCCGCGGACAGGCCGGATTGAATCTGCGTCCAGAACGCGGACAGGTTCAACACCGGAAACCAGAAACGGTCCAGGCTGAGCAGAAACAGGTACCACGCGCCGGCTGTGACCACCGCGCGGGCCGCGCTCCAACCACCCGCGTACACCAGCGCGGCGGTGCCCAGGCTGTTGATCACGTTCAACACCGGGAACACCATCGCCAGCACGAAGCCGCGCTGGATGTTGGTCTGGTACGACTGGCGGTTGGACTCGTCGAACTCGCGGTAGATTTCCATCTCCTGGCGAAAGTTTTTGGCAACCGCGATGCCGCTGACGGTCTCTTTGATAGCGGCGTTGACGTTGCCCATGGCGCGGAAACCCCGGCGGGTGACGCGCCGCGCCAGCCTGCGGAAACTGACCGCGGCCAGGAAAGTGAGCGGCAGGAAGGCGAACAGCAGCAACGCCAGCCGCCACTCGGTCAGCACCAGGAAGGCGGCCAGAAACAAGGTTTGCGCGATCTGGGAGATCAACTCCGTGACCAGCACCACCACCTGCCCGAACTCCTGCGTGTCGGAGGTGATGCGCGAGACGATACGCCCGGAGGAGAACTCGTCGAAGAAGGACAGGTCGTGTCCCATGGAGGCCTCGAACGCGTCCGTGCGCAGGGTCATCACCACGTCGCCGATGGCGCGCGAGGTCAGGCGGCGGCGCAGCCAGTTGGCCCCCCAGATGATCAGGCCGGTCAGCAAGACCGCCGCGCTGATCAGGGTGATGGCGTTCATATCCACGTTTGCGCCCAGGCGGTCTACCCCTGCGGCCACCAGGATAGGCGCGGCCGCGCTGGCTAAGGAGACCACCACCAACGAGAGGGAGATCACGATCATGGCGCGCGCGTAGGGCCGGAAATATTGCCCGATGCGCAGCACCAAATCCCGGTCCGCGTACTGCCGGTCGTATGCTTCGGTGTCAAGTCCTGAGAAGAAACCCATTTTTCAGTGGTCAGTATTCAGTGTTCAGTGGTCAGTGTTCAGCAGT
>JALUWE010000094.1 GCA_027019845.1 Anaerolineales bacterium
GGGGGATGGGGGACGGGGGATGGTTGTTCGGGGCGTGGTTATTGGAGGTCGGGGCGACCGGCTGTTGCTTGTGTCATTCTGAGCGGCAGCGAAGAATCTCAGCGATAGGTGGGGGAGATTCTTCGGGCACTGCGTGCCCTCAGAATGACAGGATAAGCTGCGCTCCGGATTCTTCGGTCGCTGCGCTCCGGATTCTTCGGTCGCTGCGCTCCGGATTCTTCGGTCGCTGCGCTCCCTCAGAATGACAAGAGGGGCGTGTGCATTCCGATAGCGTTTACACAGGTGTTCCTAATGACAACCGCGTACCAAATAGGACTTACGCACTTGAAAAGTCGCACCCAGACCTCACAGGTCTCAATCGACTTTGGGTAAAATCTTCCTGCATCGTGTGGTAGTAGACCTGTGAGGTCTCAACTGCGTAAGTACTGTAAGTAAGCGGCGAATGAACGAACCTGCCCCGCCACCGCTTACTCCATGACCACTCCCCCGCGTCTTAACGCCCCCCTCGGGGTTAAGAGAGTAGGGCTTTTGTTCTGCGTTGTTGGACACGCACACCATATACGGAAGGAGAGCTTGCCATGCAATTTTTCGGTTCACGCAATTCCATTATTCTGTTCACGGTTGTCACCGCGCTGATTCACCTGGGGCTGGGCGTTGCGTTTTTCAGCGATGTGCTGGGTAAGTTGTTCCTCTTGAACGCCATCGGCTACCTGGTGCTGATGTACGCTCTTCTGTGGAAGCCGGGTTTCCTTCAAGGCCAGGCTTCCCTGGTGCGCTGGGCGTACATCGTCTACACAATTGTCACCATCGTCGCGTTTTTCGTGGTGCAGGGCGCAAACGCTTTTACGAGTGTTCCGGGGCTGGTCACAAAACTGGACGAACTCTTGTTAACCTACTCTCTGTTCCGTTATTCCGCCTGACCACGGCATCTCGGGTCTCGGGGATGGGAGAAGTATTTTTGCCCGCGGGTGTGCGGGGTTGATGTGCTGCGGCACCATTTTGGAAACTGCGAACTAACGATGCGAGCCATCTTGGGCAGTGGCCGGGATGGCGTTTGTTCGCGCGGCTTGTTGCGCATAGTCAGTTGCTAACAAACGAATCGAGGAGCGGGACAACGCGGACACCGGCGGATTTTGTGGGCATTTAGCCTGGGTTGCGGTAGAATGTGATCGAAATAGAAAATCGAAAGTCAGGAAGGTGTTGTGAATAAAAACTTGCGCAATTTTTTGCCGGACTATCTGTTCCTGTTTGTTGTCTCGGGGGCCGCTCTTGGCATTGACCAATGGACCAAATGGCTGGTTCGTGAAAACCTTGCTTTTGGTACGCGCTGGTTGCCTCCTGCTCTGGAATGGCTGGCCCCCTATGCCCGCATTGTGCATTGGCAAAACGCCGGCGCAGCCTTTGGCCTCTTTCAGAACGGCGGTGTGCTTTTTGCTGCGCTGGCGTTCCTGGTTGCCATCGTAATCTTGACCTACTTCCCTCTCATCCCTCGCTCGGAGCGATATTTGCGCTTCGCGTTGGCTCTCCAGATGGGCGGCGCGCTTGGCAATCTGGCCGACCGCCTTGCGCGAGGCGCGGTGACAGATTTGGTGTCTATCCTAAATTTTCCCGTTTTCAATCTGGCTGATGTTAGCATTACCCTGGGGGTGGTGTTGCTGCTGATTCCATACCTGCCCCACATCCCCGCTGAAATTCACCAATACCGCCTTGCACGCCGCGCCAAAGAGATCAATCCCAGACGCCGTACTCCCTACAAACCTGTGCAGCCAAAGCCGGAAGACGATACCCTCTCCCTGGGTATTTTGGAGGTGGTCTTCAAAGATGTTGCCCCCGTGCGCGATTTCACCCTAAAACAGCGCACCAAACGCATCCGGCACAAATATCTCTCCAACCACAAAGGGAACGCCGTCCACCAACCCTATTCAAGTAGAAAGTTGGTATGAAAGAAAAGAAGGCTCGGGCGCGGATCGTCGAATTGGTACATCAAGATGCCGCCCCCCAACGCCTGGACAAGTTTCTGGCTGCCAGCCTGCCGGGTTACACTCGCTCTCGCTTGCAAAAGTTCATCAAAGCCGGGCTTGTCAGCGTGGATTCCCGGCCTGCCTCCAAAGCGGGACAGATGCTCGAGCCTGGCATGACCGTTCAGGTAGCCATCCCGCCGGTGCAGCCCTCCCGGCTGACACCTGAGCACATCCCCCTGGACATTATTTTTGAAAACCAGCATATTTTGGTGATCGACAAACCCGCCGGGATGGTGGTGCATCCCTCCGCGGGCCACCGCGCGGGCACGCTGGTCAACGCGGCCCTGGCACACGCGCCCGAAATGGAAGGCGTTGGCGGAGAGCACCGCCCGGGGGTGGTTCACCGCCTGGACAAAGACACCTCCGGCGTGATCGTGTTGGCGAAAAACGACCGCGCACACCAGTTTCTCCAGCAGCAATTCCGCGACCGAAAGGCGCAAAAGGTGTACCTGGCACTCGTAGACGGGCATCCCCCGACCCCGGCAGGGGTGGTGGAGGCCGCTATCGGGCGCGACAACCACAACCGCAAACGCATGGCCGTCACCGCCCCCTCCAGAGGCCGGGCTGCCACCACCGAATACCACACCCTGGAGCGCTTCGACCACCACACCCTGCTCGAAGTTCACCCCCTCACGGGCCGCACCCACCAGATCAGGGTACACCTGGCCTTCCTCGGCTGCCCCATCGTGGGCGACCGGGTGTACGGGCGCCGCAGGCCCTCCGTGCGCATCAAACGGCACTTCCTACACGCTGCCCGTCTCACCCTCACCCTGCCCGGAGAAACCGAACCCCACACATTCCAATCACCCCTCCCCCCCGCGCTCACCCACGTCTTGCGCCTCCTCCGGGCGCGTGGATGATCTGAATCGAGAACCCCCCATGCTCCCCATCGACTTGCGTTCCGACACCATCACCCGGCCCACCCCTGCCATGTGGGAGGCCATGTCCCGCGCTGAGGTCGGCGACGATGTGTACGGCGAAGACCCGACCGTCAACCGCCTGCAACAAATGGCCGCCGAAATGTTGGGCAAAGAAGCCGCCTTGTTCGTCCCCTCCGGCACGATGGGCAATCTGGCCGCCATTCTGGCGCATTGCAACCGCGGCGACGAGGTGATCCTGGGCAGCCTCTCTCACACTTTCCTGTACGAAGCCGGTGGCATCGCCGCGTTGGGCGGGGTCCATCCCTACCCGTTGCCCAACCAGCCGGACGGCACTTTGCGCCTGGACGACATCCGGGCGGCCATCCGTGCCGACGACCCGCACTACCCGGTTACGCGCCTGATCTCGCTCGAAAACACCCACAACCGCTGTGGCGGCGTGGCCCTGACCGTGGCATATTGCCGCGCGGTGGGCGAACTGGCACGCGAACACGGGCTGTACCTGCACCTGGACGGCGCGCGTCTCTTCAACGCCGCGGTTGCGCTGGGCGTCTCCCCCGCGGAGCTGGCCGCGCCGTTCGATTCGGTCACTTTTTGTCTGAGCAAAGCCCTGTGCGCGCCGGTTGGCTCGCTGATTTGCGGCAGCCGGGCGTTCATTTCCCGCGCCCACCGCATTCGCAAGCAATTGGGGGGTGGGATGCGGCAGGCTGGTATCCTGGCCGCGGCCGGCATCGTCGCGCTGGAACAAATGGTAGACCGCCTGAGCGAAGACCATGCCCGTGCCCGGCTGCTGGCCGCCAAACTGGCCGAACTGCCCGGCGTCGTACTGGACCGCGGTATGCCCCAAACCAACATGGTCTACATCTCTATCGCCGGGGACACCTCTCCGACAGCCGGGCAAATACAGGAACACCTGGCCGCTCACGGCATAAAAGTAGACCCGACCGGGCCGCGGCATTTCCGCTTAGTCACCCACTACTGGATCGACGATCAGGCCGTCCAGCGCACAGTGCAGGCC
>JALUWE010000095.1 GCA_027019845.1 Anaerolineales bacterium
CCACGTCGGGGTACTCGCCGGCCTTCTCGAACTGCTTCAAGGCCTCCAGGCCGATGATGGTCTGGTGCATCAACACGGGCCCGAGCACAGACCCCAGGGAGTATTTGTATTTTCCGTTGGAAGTGACCGCGGCCTCGACGGCTTCGGAGATGGCAATGCCCAGCGAGCCGGGGTTGTCGGGGTCCTCGGCCAGTATGCTGCGACCGTATTGCGTTTTGTCCGAGGGGCTGGGGGTGACGGATGCGCCGTAGGTTTCCATGATCACGCGGCGATAGGGTTTCTGCTGGTAGGAAACCTTGACCATGTAAACGTGGCACTCCAGATCGAAGAAGTTGCAGGCCATGGAGAGCGCGGACCCCCACTGTCCCGCGCCGGTCTCGGTGGTGAAGCCTTTGATGCCCTCCTCTTTGGCATAAAAAGCCTGCACGACCGCGGTGTTGGGCTTGTGGGAGCCAACCGGGGAGACACCCTCGTACTTGTAGTAGATGTGCGCTGGCGTATCCAGGGCTTTTTCCAGGCGGCGGGCACGGATGAGCGGGCTGGGACGCCAGAGTTTGTACACCTCGCGCACCGGTTCCGGGATTTCGATCCAGCGGTCCATGCTCACCGCCTCGCCGATGAAACGCATCGGGAACAAGACAGAAAGAAACTCAGGAGTGACAGGCTCCTGAGTTTGAGGGTGTAAAACGGCATTCCAGGCTGTTTCTGCCGGGTCGACCGGCATATCGGGGTTGATGTTGTACCAGGCCGTGGGCATCTCGGCTTCGGTAAGGGTGAATTTGTATTGATCGCTCATAGCTTTCTCCTTGGGGGGGTATGGTGAGGGGGGAAATGAAGTAAGACGTATTCAGCCGGAAAGTTATACCGAGACCACAAAGCAGGCTCAGCGTTGCACGGAATGTTCTTGCAGAGCCTTCTGAACCGGATGCGCGGGATTTTGCTAAAAGCATCTCATTAATATGACGAACAAAATAACAATGAGATGCGTTTAGTATACAACATGTTGGGGTTTTGTCAACAAAGTGAATTTCTTCACTAATAATGTTTGCGCAGTGGATGAAATCAAGTACGGGTTTGGTGTCATTGCGAGCACCCGAAAGGGAGCGAAGAATCTCGGCGATGGCGGGGGAGATGGAGGTGGATGACCGGGGAGAGGGGACGGATGACCGGGGACGGGGGACGGGGGGGCGTGGTTATGGCAGCGGTTGGTCGCGATCAACTGCTGCTGACCGCGGTTCGCAGGCGTAGTTATTGGTGGTCGGGGCGACCGGCCGGTCGCCCCGACGGTCGCTGTGCTCCGGATTCTTCGGTCGCTGTGCTCCCTCAGAATGACGTGTGCTCACAGTTTTCAAGTGCGTAAGTCCTGTCACTAAGGGGGTGAATCTTATTCGTGTGTAACCCTGATTGGTGAGGTGCGTAGCAGGCCGACGATCACCCACGGCAGCATGGCGAACCCTGCCGCCAGCGCGGCCCCCTCCAGCCCGGCTTTCACCGCGCTGGCGATGTTGACCGCGGCGGTCAGCGCGTACAGCCACACCGCCAGCCGCTCCCCCGGGAGGCGCGGCGGCTCGCCGGGCTGCACGTTCCCCAGCCACAGGAACAGGCCGGCCACCGTGAACCCGGTCAGCCACCAGCCGAAATAGTTGGACAACGGGATGCCGAAGTACGGCCCCGGCTGCTCCCACACCCAGTGCTGCCGCGAGACCATGACCGGATCGACCACCAGGTCCCAGGCGGTGAGCGCGGTAGCGGCCAGCGCAGCCACCCCCAGCCGCCATCCCCATCGGCTGCTCCCGGCGGGCAGGATGCGCGTGGCGATCACCAGTGAGGGGTAGAGCATGATCACCCAGCTGATCGGGATCAGGTACGGCACCAGGCCCAACAGCAGCGGCCCCAGCCGGTCGGTGTAGTGATAGCGCCCGAACGGGAAACCGGTCGCCACTCCCAGCATCTCGACCCCTAGCGTGAGCAGCAGTGTGATCCCCAGGAAGAGCGCAGTGCGCCCGCGGCCAAAGCGCGGCGCGGCGTGCGTCACCGTGAACAGGAAGGCCAGCACGGGGTGCAGAAACCCGCTCCACACCTGGAAGGGCAGCCCCAACACCGACCGCGCCAGGATGTAGGTCGAGAGCAGGGCATAGGCGGTGAAAAAGAGCAGGCCCGAGCTTCTAAGAGTCACCAACTCGAACTCCCAACACCACTTCCTGCCCGTCGATTTTGTGCGTTTCGCTGTGGGCGTCTTCGGGGGGCGGGCCGGCGACCAGATGGGTGGTCAGGGTCTCGGCCTGGATGTAGCCGGCCCAGGTCTCGAACACTGCGGCCAGTTCGCCCTGTGCCTGGTAGAAGGTGGAGATGCGGTCGGCGATGTCGAAGTCTGCGTTTTTGCGCATCGCCTGGATGCGGCGTACCACCTCGCGCGCCAGGCCCTCGGCCTTGAGTTCCGGCGTGATGCGGGTGTCGATGGCGACGGTGACGTATTTGTCCGCCGCGGTGGCCAGGCCCTCGGCGGGCCGGGTTTCGATCAGGATTTCTTCGGGCGAGAGGGTGACGGCTTCGCCGCTCGAAAGTTGCAGGCTGACAGGTTGGCCGCTTTCGACCGCGGCGGCGACTTTGGCGGGGTCCAGCGCGGCGAGGGCGGCGCGGACTTTGGGGAAGTCGCGGCCAAATTTGGGGCCGAGCAGCTTGTTGACCGGTAATACGCGGTAGCCGACCAGTTCTCCGGGGTCGTCCACGAACTCGAAGGCTTTGACGTTCAGTTCGTCGGCCACGATTTCGATCAGTTCCTGCGGCAGTTGGGCGTCTCCCTGGCTGGCGTGGACCAGCACTTTGGAGAGGGGTTGGCGCACTTTCAGACCGGCGTTGCTGCGCGCGCTCAGCCCCAGGCTGGCGATGCGCCGTGCCAACGCCATTTGCGCCACCAGCTCGTGGTCGAGCGCGGCTTCGTCGGCTTCGGGCCACAGGGTGTGGTGGACGCTCTCGTGCGCGTTTTCGATCACCGAGGTGACCAGGTTCTGGTAGATAACTTCGGAGACGAAGGGGGTGAAGGGGGCCAGGGTGCGCGCCAGTTTGACCAGCACGTGCCACAGGGTGGCATAGGCTGCGTCTTTATCTGCGTCGTGCTCGCTCTTCCAGAAGCGGCGGCGGGAGCGGCGCACGTACCAGTTGGTCAGGTCTTGGATGAAGGGTTCGATGGCCAGGGTGGCGCCGAACGCGTCGGAGTCGATCAGGGTGTCGGTGGCGCGGGCCACCACCTGGTTCAGGCGGGCGAGGATCCAGCGGTCGAGGGGGTTGCTGCTCGCGGGGGTGTCCCCTTCGGGGTGCGCGGTGGTGGCTCCGGCGGGGTTGGGGGTCCAGCCGTCCAGGTTGGCGTAGGTGACGAAGAAGCTGTAGGCGTTCCAGAGCGGGATCAGGAAGCGGCGGCGGGTTTCGTCGGCGCGGTGGTAGCCGAAGAGCAGGTTGTTTTCGGGTTTGTGCGCGCAGTACAGCCAGCGCATCACGTCCACGCCCATTTTGTCCGCGGCTTCGTTGAACTCGATGGCGTTGCCCCAGGATTTGTGCATCTCGCGGCCGTCTTCGGCGAGCAGCAGCGCGTAGCTGAAGACCTGCAAGAAGGGCGGGCTGTTGTCCACCACGGTGGCCATGGCCAGCAGGCTGTAGAACCAGTTGCGGAACTGGCCGGGGAAGGATTCGGAAATCCAGTTGGCAGGGTACCACTTGCGCCAGTAGTCCGGGTTTTGGCGGTATTGCAGGGTGCTGAAGCTGACGATGCCCGCGTCCAGCCAGGGGTTGCCCACGTCCGGGATGCGGGACATTTTGGCCTGGCATTGGGGGCAGGCGATTTTGACCGCGTCGATGTAGGGACGGTGGGGGGTGTGGCCGTTGAACTCGTCCCACCCTTCGACGGCGCGCT
>JALUWE010000096.1 GCA_027019845.1 Anaerolineales bacterium
CCTGACTATCATCACGTTGCAGCGCGACAGCCAAGTTAGAGGCCAACGTGGTACACCCAACCCCTCCTTTGGGGCTGTAGACTGCGATCACCCTCACATCTCTGACCGCGGAGCGAAGCGGGCCGGAACCCGGCAGAGATGACAAAACTTCCGGTGGGGGCATTTTGGCCCGTTCCTGGCGCGCAATTTCATAGGCCCGGTACACCGCGGCAACCAGGTCGTCAATAGTGGGGGGCTTGATCAAAAAATCGCGCGCCCCCGCTACCAGCGCCTTTCGCATATAGCTGGGATCATCCTGAACCGTAAGCATGACCACCTGAATGAAAGGTTTTTTACCCTTTATCAGGCGGGTGGCCTCCAGCCCGTCCATGTCGGGCATGTTGATGTCCATCAACACCACATCAGGTTCATGCTCAACAGCCATTTTGACGGCCTGATGGCCGGTGTCGGCTGTGCCAACCGCCTCGACATTTGGTTCGAGCATGAGCAGTTTCAACAAATTCTCCCGCGTCTGCTCGATGTCGTCCACAACCAGCACTTTGACTTTTCCTTCGATGTCCGGTGGGGGAGGGCTTGCAGTCGATTTCGGGGGCAGCGGGGTCGATGCAAACCGGGGTGTTGTCTTGGAGGGTGGAAAAAGCGAGTCGGAACTGGCGGGGGGCTTTTTGTGGACCGATGGCAAAGCCGGAAGAGTGGACAACCGGCCAGGGCGCGGTTCCCGAGCGGGATCCCGCGGCGGTTTGCGCTCTTCCCCCGGGGTCGCGCCTGTCTGGGTTGGGTCCTCCCCAGGAGCGGGCACGGGGGTCTCTGAGACATCTCTGTCCACCGTCTTCCGGCCTCTACGGCTGAAAATACGGCCAATCCAGCCAAAAAAACCCAACCTTTTGGACGGTTGAGAGGGGGGCGCGGCTGTCTCCTGCTCCTCTTCCTCTTTCTGCTCGAGGCGTCGGGTCTTTTTCAAAGAAACTCGACGGAATGGCTCACGCGAACCTGCCCCCTGGAGTAAACCCAGCTTGTGTGGCAAATGTTGTTTTGTAAATTCACGTTGAAACTTTGCAAACGGTTTTCTCCTCCCATAATTGGCGTACAACAGCTTCCAGGCCCGCGGATGCCCAAAATCTTCTTCGAGAATACGCTTCAGGATAGCAACTGCCGCTCGCCGGTCTTTTTTGTCCAGCGCGTCTTGTGCCTGTCGAATCAGTTTAGATGAATGATTTGCCATTATCTTTGTCGGACCTGTGCTTTCGGCCTGTCTCATTATAGAACGAGACCCCTGGAAGTCAAGGCAATGTCTGTAGGTTAATGTATAATTCAGAAGTACCAGTGGTGGAGACCGACGAAATCTCTTTGGAGGCACTTGTGAGACGTAACATTGGAATCTGGGGCGCAAAAGGAGCAGGCAAAACCACTTTTCTCACCTTGCTATACCATGCCTTTCGCGATCAGGGGTGGAGGGTGAAAGCCGCGGATCAGGACTCCGACGAGTTTCGCCTGCGAAATTACCGTTTGCTGTTCGAGAGGGGGCAATTTCCACCCCAAACCCGCCTTCAGGATATTGTCCAGTACCATCTCGATGTTTCTCGTGTGGGGGCGATGGGGGTGGCGCAGGCATACCGGCTGGTTTTTACGGATGCGAGCGGCGATTGGTATGAAGACCCCGCCAGGGCAAGAACTTATGTGCATGAAAGAGACCCCGATCCGTTTGACTGGCTGAAGAGTTGCGATAGTCTGTTGCTACTGGTTGATCCCGCAGCCGTGGTTGAAAATCGTTCCAGGCACTACGTGATGATCAGCCGTGCGCTGGCAGAACTCCAACGCGCAGCCAACCCCCGGAGCATGAACCGCCCGATCCGGACCAGACTGTCGGTGTGCTTCACGAAAATGGATCGCCACACTCAACCTGATCAGCTCGAATTAAACGGGCAGCGAATGCAAGCCTATGCCCGCGTAACGTTGGGGGATGACATCCTTCAAGAGATCGACAACGCCTGCGAACCCCAGAGGGTGCGGTTTTTCCGCTGCTCAGCGATCGGGTGGGCAAGGAATGATGACGGAGGCTTTGTTGGTAATACAACCCGCGAGCCTGCCGCAATAAGAGATCTCCAACAAAGACAGCCGCGTGGGTTGATCGAGCCGCTCCTCTGGATGCTGGATTGAAATTTTGACCCGGAAAAAACCGCCGCAAGTGGCCCAACATGATGTCCTCCTTATCACCATGCTACCCTGTCCGAAAAACCCTGTAACCACCATTATATAACATTTTGCAACGATTCCGTCATTTTTTCGCAACGAAATTGCCGGGGGGTTAAATCAAAAGCTCCGGCGGTTACCGGAGCCTTTCGTGAGTGGCGATTTTCAAATATGGATGGCGTGCCCGACCGCGGCGTGGGCCGCCTCCATCAACACCTCGCTCAGGCTGGGGTGCGCGTGTACGTTGCGGGCAATCTCCTCCGCGGTCAACTCCATCATCTGCGCGATGGTCAGCTCGGGGAGCAGCTCGGTCACTTCGGGGCCGATCATGTGCGCGCCCAGCAGCTCGCCGTAGCGCGCATCGGTGATGATTTTGACCCACCCGGCGTAGTCGCCCAGCCCCAACGCCTTGCCGTTGGCCTGGAAGGGGAATCGCCCCACCCTGACCTCGTGGCCGCGCTGGCGCGCCTGGGCTTCGGTCAGGCCGAAGGAGGCCACCTGCGGGTGGCAGTAGGTGGCGCGCGGCATCATGGCGTAATCCAGCGTGACGGTCTCGACCCCGGCGATGTTCTCCGCACAGATAATGCCCTGCGCGGAACCGACGTGCGCCAACATCAGCTTGCCGGTCACGTCGCCGATGGCCCAGATACCCGGCACGTTGGTCGCCATGCGTTCGTCTATCGCCACCATGCCGTTTTCGGTGAGGGCGACGCCGGTCTCTTCCAACCCCAGCCCTTGCGTGTTGGGCTTGAAACCAGTGGCCACCAGCACCTGCTCGACCTCCAGGGTCTGGGCTTTCTCCCCCGAAATGGCGACTTTGACGCCCTTCGGGGTCGTTTCCAGCGATTCGACCCGGTGGGCAGGCAGGCAGGTGATGCCCTCTTTGGCAAACGCTTTTTGCAGCTCCCCGCCGACTTCTTCGTCCTCATTGGGGAGGAGGCGATCCAGCATCTCGACCAGGGTCACTTCGGTGCCGTAGGAATTCCAGATGGTGGCGAACTCGACGCCAATCGCGCCCGCGCCGATGATGACCACCGACTCCGGCTGTTTGCTTTGCAAAATCGCCTCCCGGTAGGTCAGGATGCGTTTGCCGTCGATCTCCCACACGGGAGGTACGGCCACGCTCGCGCCGGTGGCGATGACGATGTTTTTAGCGGTCAGCGTGGTAACGCCCTCTTCCCCGGTGACTTCTACGCTATCCCGTGCGGTCAGGCGGGCTGTGCCCATGTGAACGTCGATGTTGTTCTTTTTCATCAAGAACCCCACCCCGCGGGTCAGGCGTTTGGACACCTGGCGGCTGCGCTTGACGGCCGCGCTGTAATCCAGCTCGAGGTTCTCGAATTTGAAACCGAATTCTTTGCCGCGCTTCCGCAGGGTGTAAGCCACTTCCGCGTTTTTGAGCAGCGATTTCGAGGGGATGCAGCCCACGTTCAGGCACACACCCCCCAGCCATTCTTTGTCCACAATCGCGGTTTTCTGTCCCAGTTGGGAGGCGCGGATGGCGCATACGTACCCTGCCGGGCCTGCGCCGATGACGATGAGATCGTAGTTGCTCATGGTACTCCTTTTTTGGATATTGGGTATTGGGGATTGGGGATTGCATCCTGAGCGGAGGACGGGGAGAGTTCGTGCCGAACTCCGGTCGCTCGCAGTCGAAGGATGGGGGGTGGAGATAGGGATAGGGAGTGGAG
>JALUWE010000097.1 GCA_027019845.1 Anaerolineales bacterium
GTATTGGGTATTGGGTATTGGGTATTGGGGATTGGGTAATTGAGTAATTGGGTAATTGGGTAATTGGGATTTACGCTTTACGCTTTGTGATCTTCGACCTGCGAATCAGCGGTACAAACCACGTTGGCGGATCAGCCGGTACACCGCGGGGGGCAGGAAAAAACGATAGGGGCGCCCTTCGCGAACACGCGCCCGAATCTCGTGGGATGCAATTTCCAGCATAGGGGTGTCGATGAAACGCGCTTTTCGGCGAACGCCGGGCAGAGCCGGTTCCAGACGGGTGAAGTCGAAAGAAACGCCGGGACGACGCATGACGCCTAATTCGTGGCAGGCCTGCACAAATTCCCGCGGGCGGTGCCAGGCGGGTAAATCGCGCAAGGAATCCGCGCCCATCAGGTAAATCAATTGTGCCTGGGGGTGGGCCTGCTGCAAAATACGGACCGTGTCCAGCGCGTAGTGGGGGGGCTGGCGGTCAACGTCCACCATAGAA
Source organism: Anaerolineales bacterium (assembly GCA_027019845.1). Classification (GTDB taxonomy): domain Bacteria; phylum Chloroflexota; class Anaerolineae; order Anaerolineales; family JABWBV01; genus JALUWE01. The sequence goes on from JALUWE010000097.1 coordinate 491, forward strand.
AGCTCGAATTCCGGGGCGTCGGAGAGCGCGGCGCGCACCATCTCCAGGCGGAGGTGCGTTGGTGTGATGGGCTGGCCGCGTTTGTGAGGCGGATCGGGGGTGAGCACCCACAGTACGCGGTCCAGCTCGAGCTGGTAGTGCGCCTCGGCAGCCAGGATCAGATGGCCGAGGTGCGGGGGATCGAACGTGCCGCCGAAGATGCCAATGCGGTCCACGTTGGTTACTCCGACCATTCCAGCTCGTGTTCGCCGATCAAGACCGTGTCCCCCGGCTTGACGCCCGCCTTGCGCAAAGCCTGATCGATACCCAGGGCTTCCAGGATGCGCTGGAAACGGCGCACAGATTGGCCGTACTCCCAATACGTCATGGCTGCGGCGCGCTCGATAGCCTTCCCGCGGACGCGAAATCCCCCTCCCTCCGGCAGGTTCTCGACGGTAAATTCACGCGGATCGCCCTCGAAACGGTAAACAGGAAGCTGGCTGGCCGGTTGCGGTGGGGGGGTGCGTTCCAGCAGTTCGGCAGCCCGGTACAACAGAGAGCGCACATTCGTGCGGGCCAGGGCAGAGATCGCCAACGGGTCGTAACCCAGCTCGCGCAGCTTGCGCGCTACCCGCGGCCAGCGCGCCTCCACCTCCGGCAGGTCGATTTTGTTGAAGGCCACGATCTGCGGCTTCTCCCCCAGACCGGGATCGAAGAGGGCCAGTTCGGCGTTGATCTGGATCAGATCGGCGATGGGGTCCTCTGCCAGGCCGTCCAGCAGGTGGATGAGCACGCGGGTGCGCTGGATGTGGCGCAAAAAGGCGTGCCCCAGGCCGACACCCTGATGCGCGCCTTCGATCAGGCCGGGAATATCGGCCAGCACCAGAGAGGTCTCGTCGTCCAACACCGCGACCCCCAGGTTGGGGGACAGGGTGGTGAACGGGTAGGGGGCGATCTTGGGGGTGGCGTTGGTGACTACAGAGAGCAGGGTGGATTTGCCCGCGTTGGGGACACCCACCAGGCCAATATCGGCGATCAGTTTGAGTTCCAGGCGCAGGGTGCGCTCTTGGCCGGGTTCACCTTTCTCGGCGATGCGAGGGGTCTGGTTGCGGGCGTTCTTGAAGCGGGCATTGCCGCGGCCGCCCCGCCCCCCCCGGCAAACGAGCAGGCGTTGGCCGGGTTCTGTCAGGTCGCCGAGCATTTCGCCGCTGTCGTGGTCGTACACCACGGTTCCGGGGGGTACGGGGATGATCAAGTTCTGCCCGGAGCGTCCGGTTTTGTTGTTCGTGCCGCCATTTGCGCCGTTTTGAGCGCGAAAATGCTTCTGGTGGCGAAAGTGGGAGAGGGTGTTGAGGTTGGGGTTGACTTCCAGGATCACATTCCCCCCCTTACCGCCGTCCCCTCCGTCGGGCCCGCCACGGGGAACGTATTTTTCCCGGCGGAAATGCACCATACCATTCCCCCCTTTCCCGGATTGAACGTGAATTTTGGCCTCATCGATAAAGGTGGTCATAGCTCGAAAATTATATCACCGCGGCTGTTTGTGTCTTACTTGTGGATGATTGCACAATCGGGTGATTTGTGGTAAATTGTACACACTACCCCATAGAGCAAATAAAGGAGCCAAGATGACAACCAAGCCAATACCAGACATCGTTGTTGGCCGTCTACCGATCTACTTGCGCGCCCTGCAACGCATGGCGCAGGAAGGGCGGCGGGTGACCTCCTCGCAGGAGTTGGGGGAGCGCCTGGGGATTTCTGCTGCTCAAATCCGCAAGGACTTGTCTCAATTTGGCGAATTCGGAAAACAGGGGACGGGCTACAATATCGAATTTCTGGCGCAGCAATTGCAAAACATCCTGAACGTAGATCGAGTCTGGGATGTGGCAGTGGTGGGCGCGGGGGACATTGGCAGCGCGTTGGCGCGTTATCAGGGGTTGAACAATCGAGGTTTCAGGGTGGCGATGATCTTCGACAGCGATCCCAAGAAAGTGGGTACCAAGGTGGGGGCTTTCGTGGTCAAGGACAGCGCGAAGCTAGTGCCCGAGGTCTCCAAAGCGGGCATTGTGATCGCCATGTTGGCGGTGCCAGCCTCAGCAGCCCAAACCGTCGCCGATCAATTGGTGGAGGCAGGGGTCAAAGCGATTCTGAATTACGCGCCGATCAGCTTGAATGTCCCCCAGGGGGTACGAGTGCAATACATCGATCCGGTCACCCATCTGCAAAGGATGACGTATTATTTGGACAGGTGATCAAAGATAGCTGAGCTGCGGATAAAAGCCCTTCGGCGAGATGTTAGCCGCACAATTCAGGGAAAGAAAATTGCCCAACGCTAGTACACGTTGGGCAAACTGCGTTGCAAGGTGGGTAAGATGTCCAGGGCGCGGGAGGCCCCCTCCGCGATACAGGTAGTGGGCGCATCGACCAGGTAAGTGGGTATCCCCAGTTCTTTGGTCATCAGTTTTTCCATGCCGGGCAACAAGGCACTGCCCCCACATAAAGCGATGCCGCGGTCGATGGTGTCGGATACCAGTTCAGGGGGCGTTTTTTCCAGCACCCGGCGCACAGTCTCGACGATGTCTCGCAGCACATCCTGAACGGCCTCCACCACTTCGGTGGTTGTCAATACCAGAGGATGGGGCAGGCCTGTGACCTGGTCCTGCCCCTGTACTTCGATGCTCTTGTCTTCGTCCTGGGGGATGGCGGCCCCTATCGCGAGTTTGATCTGCTCCGCGGTGGGCTGGGCGATGATCAGGCCATACTTTTTGCGCACATAGGCGATGATGGCCTCATCCAATTCCTTTCCTCCGGCGCGCAGGGTCTCGGCGGCTACGATGCTGTTCATGGCGATCACCGCGGCCTGGCTGCACCCCCCGCCGAGCGAAACCACCATGTTCCCGGAGGGCGTGCCGATGGGCAGGTCCGCGCCCAGCGCGGCGGCCAGGGGCTGTTGGATCAAATAGGCCTCCCGGCTGCCCGCGCCCAGCGCGGCTTCGTGAACCGCGCGGGTCTCGACGCTGGTGATCCCGTAGGGCACGGTGATCATGATCCGGGGACGGAAAATGCGCAAAGGGCCGCTCACCTTCCTTATCAAATGGCCGAGCAGCTTCTCGGTGATCTCGTAGTAGGCCACCACGCCATTTTGCATCGGACGGGTGACCTCGATCATCTCGGACACGCGTCCGTACATGTTCTGGGCAGCCTGCCCCACTTCGACGATCATACGCTCGTCCACCGCGATAGCGACGATGGTCGGTTCTTCCAGCAGCGTTTCCCCCCCCTCCGCGATGCGGATGAAGGAGGTGCCCAGGTCGATCCCCAAATCTTTGGAGAAAAGCGCCATGATTACGCGTTCCGGTCTTCTCCGCCGGATGACTGGCTCTGAAGACCGGGGATTTGGCTGCCGC
>JALUWE010000098.1 GCA_027019845.1 Anaerolineales bacterium
CGGCGCATTGGGCGAGACCTACTGCGTGGGCGGCGACAACCAGCCCCCCAACATCGAAGTGGTCAAAACCATCTGCCACATCCTCGACGAACTGCTGCCCGAATCCGCCCACACCCCGCACGACAAACTGATCACCCACGTCGCCGACCGGCCCGGCCACGACCGCCGCTACGACATCGACATCACCAAAATCCGCACCGAACTCGGCTGGCAGCCCACCGAATCGCTTACCACCGGCCTGCTCAAAACCGTGCAATGGTACCTCGACCATCCCGATTGGATAGAAGCCATTCGCCAAGAGAGCGATCTGGAAGGGTGGCTGGCGAAAAATTACGAGGGCAGGAAATAAGGCACAGGAACTGGGAATCAGGGTTGCCCCCAATTCCCACCTCCTGCCCCCGAAGGAGACTCTATGAAAGGCATCATCCTCGCTGGCGGAAAAGGAACCCGCCTCTACCCCATCACCATCAGCGTCAGCAAGCAACTCCAACCGGTGTACGACAAACCGATGGTGTACTACCCCCTCTCGATGCTCATGCTGGCGGGCATCCGGGAGATTTTGGTCATCAGCTCCCCGGAAGCGCTGCCGTTGTTCCAAAATTTACTGGGCGATGGGGAGCAGTGGGGCCTGCGCTTTGCCTACCGGGAACAGGCCGAACCGCGCGGGCTGGCCGACGCGTTTATCGTGGGACGCGAATTTGTCGGCGACGACAACGTCGCCCTGATCCTGGGAGACAACATCTTCTACGGCCACGGCCTGCCGGCCCAACTGCGCCGCGCGGCGCAACTGAGCGAGGGCGGGCTGATCTTCGCCTACCCGGTGCGCGACCCCGAACGCTACGGCGTGATCGAGTTCGACGAGAACGGCAACGCCCTCAGCATTGAGGAGAAGCCCGCGCAACCCAAATCCAACTACGCGGTGCCCGGCCTGTATTTCTACGACAACCAGGTGCTGGACATCGCCGCCAACCTGAAACCCTCCCCCCGCGGCGAACTGGAGATCACCGACGTCAACCGCGCCTATCTGGAAATGGGTAAGCTGCGCGTTGAAGTGCTGGGACGCGGCACCGCCTGGCTGGATGCCGGAACGCACGAATCCCTGCTCGAATCTGCCCAATTCGTGCGCGCCATCCAGGAACGGCAGGGCATGATGATCTCCTGCCCCGAGGAAATCGCCTACCGCATGGGCTACATCAGCGCAGAACAGGTGCGCGAAATCGCCATGACCATGAAAGGCAACGAATACGGGCAGTACCTGTTACGCCTGGTGGAAAAAGATTTGCCGTTTCATCAAATAAACTCATGAAAATTTTACTGATCGGCAACACCGGACAGGTCGGCTGGGAACTCCAGCGTGCGCTGGCCCCGCTCGGGCAGGTGATCGCGGTGGATTATCCGGACATCGATCTGGCGGATATAGACAACACCCGCGGCTGGGTGCAGCGCACCCGCCCGGACGTGATCGTCAACGCGGCTGCCTACACCGCGGTGGACAAAGCCGAGACCGAAACCGGCCTCGCCCGCGCCATCAACGCGACCGCGCCCGGCGTGCTGGCCGAAGAGGCCGCAAACATCGGCGCAGCCCTGATCCACTACTCCACCGACTTCGTCTTCGACGGCCAGAAGGGGAGCGAATATCTGGAAGACGACCCGCCCAACCCGCTGGGGGCCTACGGGCAGACCAAGCTGGAGGGCGAGCTCGCCATCGAACAGGTGGGCGCTGCGTCTATCACACTGCGCACTGCCTGGGTGTACAGCACCCGGCGGCCCAGCTTTGTCACCAAAGTGTTGGGCTGGGCGCGCACATTTCCGCAACTGCGCATCGTCACCGATCAGGTGGGCTGCCCGACGTGGTGCCGGATGCTGGCCGAGGCCACCGCGCAGGTGATCGCCATGGGGGGCGAGCACCTCGCGCCCTGGCTGCGTGAACGCCGCGGCATCTACCACCTGGCAGGCGATGGCGGGGCCAGCCGCTACGAGTGGGCGCAAGCCATCCTGAAGTACGACCCCAAAAAAGAAGAGCATACCGCCACGGCCATCCTTCCCGCCAAAACAGCCGATTTTCCCACCCCGGCCCGCCGCCCGGCCTACTCCGTGCTCAACTGTGATAAATTCGCCCACACCTTCGGCCTGCGCCTCCCACCGTGGGAAGAGGCCCTGAAAATGGCGTTGGCGCCGTGACCAAACCCAATACCCAATACCCAATACCCATCCTTCGACTACGAGCGGACTCCGTTCGCATTCCGATTAGGAGACACCAACTCAAGCTCCCAACCCGAACGCCATGATCCTCACTGTCGTGGGCGCGCGCCCTAACTTCGTCAAAATGGCTCCCATCATCAGCGAGATCAACCGCCGAGGGATGCCGCAAATCTTCGTCCACACCGGGCAGCACTACGACGAAAAAATGTCCGCGGTGTTCTTCGACGAGTTGAAGATGCCGCGACCGGATGTGTACCTGGGGGTCGGCTCCGGCTCGCACGCGCAGCAGACTGCGCGGGTGATGACCGCGTTCGAGCCGGTGCTGATCGACCACGACCCGAAGCTGGTGGTGGTCGCCGGAGATGTGAACTCCACGCTGGCCTGTGCGCTGACCGCCAGTAAGCTGCACATCCCGGTCGCCCACGTGGAAGCCGGGCTACGTTCCTTCGACCGTACCATGCCCGAGGAGATCAACCGCGTGCTGACCGATCACCTCGCGGAGTTGCTCTTCATCACCGAACCCAGCGGCCGCGAGAATCTGCGCAAAGAGGGCATTGACCCCGCCAAAATGCACTTCGTGGGCAATACCATGATCGACTCGCTGGAAAGTTTTTTGCCCCGCGCGCTGGAACGCCAACCCTGGCAGACTTTCGGTCTCCACCCGGATGAATACGCCCTCGTCACCCTGCACCGCCCCGCCAACGTGGACACGCCGGATGCCCTGGCGGAGATTCTTTCCGCGCTGGAGGAGCTCGCCCGCTGGCAACCGGTGCTCTTTCCCGCGCACCCGCGCACGGTGGCGCGCCTCCAGGCCTGGGGGCTGCAACCGCGCGGGGTACGCGTGATCGAGCCGTTGGGCTATCTGGACTTTTTGGGGCTGATGGCGCGCGCCCGGCTGGTGTTGACCGACTCGGGCGGCATTCAGGAGGAGACCACCGCGCTGGGCGTGCCGTGTGTCACCGTTCGCGAGAACACCGAGCGTCCCGTGACCATTGAGGCGGGCACCAACCAGTTGGCCGGAACGAGCCGCGGGGGCATTCTGGCCGCAGCCGCGCGTGCAGGGGCAAAACCCGCCCCGACAACGCGCCCCGAGTTGTGGGACGGCAGGGCTGCCCCGCGTCTGGTGGACGTGATTGAGGGGTGGATAGGCCCTCGTTGACCACCCAGCCGACTCGACTGAGTGGGGTTCGTGGGTTTTTTGCCTTGCTTGACGCGCAATCTCATCTGTGGGAAAATGCACCGCGCAGGTCGTTCAAAACCGAAGGAAGTCAGGAAACATTTCGATGCGAATAATTGTTGCCAGCCCGCCCAAAACCGGAAATCTGTGGGTGAAAAGCTTGCTTGCCGAGATGTACCATTTAGAAATTCTGGACAAGCCGCCCGCGACCGAAGAGAGCTTACGAGAAGCTGTCAAAAGCGGATGGTTTAAGGAAAACGCTGTGTTTCACCAGCATTTTGCACCCACACCCGCTTTTCTGGAAATCGCCGAGGCTACCAACAGCTATCTGGTTACCACGATTCGAAATCCTTATGATACTTTTGTATCTCTGTATTATTGGACTTTTGACAAAATAGATGGAACTGTGTCAAGATGTGGGTATGGACAACACACACGACTTAACACAGTTCCGACAACAAGTGTACCAGAACTTTAACAAACGAGCCGATAC
>JALUWE010000099.1 GCA_027019845.1 Anaerolineales bacterium
TCATCGGTTGTCAATTCAACGGGATACTTGGGCTTGGGACCACGCATCTTTTCACCTCCTGGCCCAAGTATACCCCACTAAGTCAGTTGTTCAAATTAGGAACGAATTTACGCAAGGATGTACTAAGGAAAGGACTTTCATCCTTCGGCTTGCCGTACTGGGCGCAGCAGGATTGTTCGCATTCTTGGCTGTCAAAAGTAATTTCGTCATTGCGGCTCCTTTTCGAGAACCTGCAGTCAGAGATTGGCCTGCATTCACCATGCGATACACATTGACACAAGGAGAAAGAAACCAAACCGTTCAAGTGGAATATCAAGACGCCCACAACTGGCGCGTGGAGATATTGGAAGAGAGTAATGCTCCAGAAACCGCAGGAACCTGGATAGAATTCAATGGAAAGGAAATTCGCCAATTCGATCCAGTCACGGATGAAATTTCCATAAATACCGATGTTCCCTCAGATGGTGTGTACATGCCGGAACAGTGGTTGTCTCCTCACTATATCCCTAAATTGTTGACCCAATCGAATGTGCAAATCATAGAGAATAATGCGGATGTAAGCACGATTTCAATACTAGAATACCTCTCTTGTCAGGAGGAATTAAATGATGTTTATGTCCAGAACGGATTCGAAGCATGTGCTGAAGGCGTAAACAGGGAAGCTTTAACACTGGTCACCTATCGTTCTGTGGATAATATCCCTCTTTCCATCATCGAGACCTTGGATGGAATCGAAGTCCGGCGGATTAACGTAATCAACCTGAATATCTATGGCGAAGTAAAACGAACCATACTTTGCCTTTCGACCGGGCGTGTCTCCCGCAGCGCGCCCGAAAGCCTACTGACGCCGCCGATCATAATCATCAGCAAAGCAGCAATGGTGAACCCCAGGCTGGCCACATCCGGGCTGACGATGGGTCGGAACAGGGTGTGCAGCATCTGGCGTTACCCCCGCAGCATCCGCAGCCCGCTGCCGATGACCACGAACTCGCTGATCTCGTGCCCCAGCACGGCCACCGGCAGGGTGAACCAGCCGCCCACCGCGCCGATCACCAGCGCGGCGATGACGACCGCGGAGAGCGCCAGGTTTTGCCCCACCACGCGCTGGGTGCGCTGCGCCAGTTCCAGGGCGTAGGCCAGTTTTTCCAGGTCATCGGCCATCAGGGCCACATCCGCGGTTTCCAGCGCCACATCGGTGCCCGCCGCGCCCATCGCCACGCCCACCGTGGCCTCGGCCAGCGCCGGCGCGTCGTTGACGCCATCGCCCACCATGGCGACGTGGCCGTAGCGTTCCGCCAGTTGGCGCACCTGGGCGGCCTTGTCCTCCGGCTTCAGGTCGGCGTACACCGCGTCGATGCCCAGCTCGCGGGCAATGGCGCGGGCGGTGCGCGGGTTGTCGCCGGTCAGCATGACCACCTTCTCCACGCCCAGTTTGTGCAGCGCGGCGATGGCCTGCGGCGCGTTGGCGCGGATGTTGTCGCGAATGGCGAGCAGCCCCCACACGGCTGCCTCGTCCCCAACCAGCACCACGGTTTTGCCCTCTTCTTGCAGGCGGGCGATGTCGGCTTCGATGCCCGCCAGCGAGACCTTTAGCGTCTTCTGGAACAAATCCGGGCTGCCGATGTAAACCGGCACCCCGTCCACGCGGGCGACGGCCCCCGCGCCAGCCAGGGCTTTGAAATCCGCTACCGGCAGCGGCTGGACGCCCTGGGCCTCGGCATAACGCAGGATGGCGCGCGCCAGCGGGTGTTCGCTGCGCGCCTCGATCCCCGCGGCCAGTCGTAACAAGCGTTCGGTATTCAGTGTACGGTGTTCAGTATTCAGTTCTGTCCTCCGATCACGGAACACTGAATACTGATCACTGAATACTGGAAACTGACCACTGAACACTGCAACATCCGTCACTTCCGGCTCGCCGCGCGTCAACGTGCCGGTTTTGTCCAGCGCGACGACTCTGACCTTCGCCAGTTCCTCCACATACACGCCGCCCTTGATGAGCACGCCCTGACGCGCGCCGGTGCCCAGCGCGGCCACCAGCGTGATGGGGATGGAGATGACCAGCGCGCACGGCGCGGCGGCGACGATGAAGACCGTGGCGCGCGTCAGCCAGGTGAGCCAGTCCGCGCCGAAGAACAGCGGCGGAACCACGGCCAGCAAAACGCCGATCAGCAGCACCAGCGGGCTGTAACGCGCCCCGAAACGCTCGATGAAACGCTGGCTTCTCCCTTTGCGCTCCTGGGCCTCCTCCACCATGCTGATGATGCGGCTGATGGTGTTCTCGGCGAAGGCTTTGGTGGCGCGCACCTCCAGCGCGCCCGACTGGTTGATGCTGCCCGCAAAGACCAGGTCGCCGGGGCCTTTTTCCACTGGGATGCTCTCGCCGGTCACCGGAGACTGGTCCACGCCGGACGTGCCGCTGACCACTTCACCATCGGTAGGGATGGCGCCGCCCGGCTTGACGATGAACACCTCGCCGACCTGCAATTCCTCCACCGGGATTTCCACCTCGCGCCCGTCGCGGCGCACCAGCGCGGTCTTGGGGGCCAGGTCCATCAGGGCTTTGATAGCCGAGCGGGTCTTCTCCTCGGTGTAGCCCTCCGCGGCCTCCGAGATGGAGTACAGGAAGACCAGCATGGCGCCCTCGGCCACCTGTCCCATAGCCGCGGCGACCACCGCGGCCACGGCCATCAGTAGTTCGATGCCGATTTCGCGCTCGAAGATCAGCTCTTCAATGGCCTCGCGCCCGAAGTAGTAGCCGCCCAGCAGGATGGCGACCACGTAGAGGACGTTCGGGGCCATCTCCGGCACACCGGCCAGTTCCAGCAGCCAGCCGACCAGCAGCAACAGCCCGGAGCCGAGCGAAGTCAGCACCTTGGGGTTGCGCCAGGGTTTGGGCTGTTCGGGCATGGCCAGCCCTTTTTGGGGCGGGAAGCCCAGCGCCTCCAGCTTCTCTTGCAGGGCCTCATCCGAGGTCCGCGCCGGATCGTAGGCCAGCCGCACTTTGGCCGATTTGGGGAACACTTTCAGTTCCACCAGGCCGGGGAAACCGCCCAGGCCGCGTTCGATGGCGGCAGCGTCGTGTTCGCAATCCAGGTTGCCAACGCGCAGTTCGAGTTGTTGTGTGTTCATGGTATGTGTCCTCAACGTCACAGGTGACAGTCACTTCTAAAGTGACTGTCACCTATTCATAGCGTGTGCATTGATACACCCCGCGGGCGACATCCGCCAGCAGGGATTCGGCCAGCTCGATCAACTCGGCGACGCGGTCGTCGCTCAGGCGGTAGATGACATAGCGGCCCTGCTTTTCCGCCGTCACCAGGTCACAATCGCGCAGGCAGCGCAGGTGGTTGGAGGCGTTGGGCTGTGAAAGCCCGGTGATGGAAACGATTTCGTTCACCGTACAGGGTTTTTCTCGCAAAACCTCCAGGATGTGCAGCCGCGAAGGGTCGCCGAAGCCGCGAAAGAGCCGCGCGGTGACTTCCAGATCGACATCGACGGTGGGGACAAGCATGGACACTCCTTTTCAATATATCACTAATTGCTGATATATTACTTTTCTGTGCCGCGCGTGTCAAGGGGAAAGAATCGTTTTTACTAGAACAGCCCTTTCCCTAACAAGCGCGAGGAATCCAAACAAAATGACGGCAGTGGTTGTAAAGTAAGTGGCCAGAGTTACGCAGTTCATGCCGGCTGTTGCTTGCGTCATTCTGAGCGGCAGCGAAGAATCTCAGCAATGGGGGGGGGATTCTTCGGGCACTGCGTGCCCTCAGAATGACAGGGGACGGATGACCGGGGACGGGGGACGGCGCGTGGTTATTGGAGGTCGGGGCGACCGGCTGGTCGCCGACAGTCGCCCCGACGGTCG
>JALUWE010000100.1 GCA_027019845.1 Anaerolineales bacterium
TCCACCACTACCAGCGGGCACTCGAAGTCTATACCCGCCAGGCCGACCCGGAACGCTGGGCTGCTACGCAGAACAACCTGGGCGAAGCATATCGCATCCGCATCCGCGGCGAGCGGGCCGAGAACATCGAGCAGGCCATCCACCACTACCAGCGGGCACTCGAAGTCAGAACCCGCCAGGCCTTCCCTTATGAATGTCGCCAGACCGCGCGTGCCCTCGGCAACCTGGCCTTTGAGGAACATCGCTGGCATTTGTCCGTAGAGAACTACCGCATATCTCTGGCCGCGCACAGGGCGTTGATGCAGGCGGCTTTGAGCCGGATCGGAAAACATGCGGAAATAGGCGAGATGCAGAATGTATCCCGCCAGGCCGCCTTCGCCCACTTGCAGCTTCGCCAGCCCGATCAGGCCGTCGAAATCCTGGAAGCCGGCCGCGCTCAACTGCTGCGCGAGGCCCTGGAACGCCAGCGGAACGACCTGCACGCCCTGGCGGGCGGGGAGTACGACGCCTTCTATCAGGCCTACAGCCGGGCAGCGGATGAAGTGGACCGCCTGCAAAACCTGGCCTACGAACAGCGCCGCGCGGGCTGGGGCGCGCAAATCACCGCCGCGCAGCAGGAACTGCAAAACGCCATCCAGGCCATCCGCGACAACGTGCCCGGCTTCGAACACTTTCTCAAGCCGCTGCCCTTCGATGAGATTCAAAAGCAGGCTGCGGACGCGCCGCTGGTGTACATCGCGGCCACGGCCCACGGCGGCTTCGCGCTCTTGGTGGGGCGCTTCGCGAAGCGCGCCAACATCGAAGTCTTGCCCATCGAACTGCCGCAACTGACGGAGGAAGCCTTGCAGAAGCAGGTACTTGGCCTGAATGAGAACGAACTTGACAAACTGCGGCAGAGAGGGGAGATTTCTTTAGATTCACTTCTGGAAATTACGCCTAAAGTCGCTCGCAGTTACCTGGGCGCTTACCTGCTCTGGCGCAATGACCCGTACAACACCGCCGCCCTCAAAGGCTGGTTTACAGCCCTGGAAGAGACGCTGGACTGGCTGGGCGAGGCCGTGATGGGGCCGCTGGTGGCCGCTCTGCAGGGTGCCGGGCTGGAAGACGGCGCGCTCGTCCGCCTGATCCCCAGCGGTCTGCTCGGCCTGCTGCCGCTGCACGCCGCGGCCCTCACCCCCAGCCCCTCTCCCGCCAGCGGGAGAGGGGAGCACGCCCTCGACCACTTCACCTTCACCTACGCGCCTAGCGCGCAGGCCCTCTACCACGCCCGCGAGGCCGCGCAACGCCCGGCCGATTCCCTGCTGGCGGTGCAGTACCCCGACCCGCGCTTCCAGTACGCCGATCGGGCCATCAGCGCCGCGCTGGATGTCTTCGATGAAGGCAAGTGCCTGCCCCTGCTGATGGAACAGGCCCGCAAAGAAGCCGTCCTGGAGGCCTTCGGCGGTCACAATGTGCTGTTTTTCTTCACCCACGGGCGGGCAAGCTTCAACCAGCCATTGCAATCCGGGTTACAAATGGCGGGAAAGAATTCCTGGCTCACCCTGGCCGAGATCATGGCCCTGCGGGGCGAACGGGCGCGGCTGGCGGTGCTCTCGGCCTGCGAAACCGGCGTGCCCAACGACCTGCGCCGCATGGACGAAGTGGTCTCCCTGCCATCGGGGCTGATGCAGGCCGGGGTGCCGGGCGTGGTCGGGTCGTTGTGGTCTGTCCTGGAGTCCAGCACCGCCATGCTGATGAGCATCTTTTTTGAAGAATGGCGCGCCAACGGCCTGACGCCGCCGCAGGCGCTGCGCCGCGCCCAGCAAATCCTGCGCGACGCGCGGCACGATGACGAAGCCCGCCGCTACTTCGTCCGCTACCTGATTCCTTCGGGCGTAGCCCACGATTTCCATGTGGAGATGATGATCGAATCCTTCAGTCATCCCTTCTACTGGGCAGCCTTCACCTACACCGGGCTGTAGCCCGCCCCTCCGTGAGAGTACTTACGCAGTTGAGACCTCACAGGTCTACTACCACACGATGGTCGAACGCGGCCACGCCTTCACCAACGACTTCGGCGATATAGACGCCCCGTTTTATGACGCGTTGATCAACATGCTGGACCGCTTTTGCGAAGACCTGCAACGACTCCCCAACTGGCCGACACTGTACGAAAACCGCTTTCGCTCGCGCCTGCTTGCCCTGGCATCCACCGCGGATATCGGCTGGGGATATGGCGATGCTGTCCAGGATGCGGTCGGCGAACTCGAAGCCGCCTGGCAGAATGCGTCACGAGTGAATTGACCGCGGGACCACGTCTCGCAATGGTCCTGCGCCCCGGAGGAACTCATGTCCCAATACCCGCCTGAAAAAATCTACGCCGCTGCCCGCACGCTGCTGCCTGTTTTCGCCCCCACCCTGCGCCGCCAGGTGGAAGACCTGCTGGCCCAGGCCGCGCGCGGGGTGGACACCCACCTGCACCTGCTCGACCTGCTCAGCCGGGACGAGGCTACCCGCCGTCAACTGCGCGACCTGCTCAAAAGCGAGGATGTCGCCTACCACTTGGGCGAATACAGCGGGCTGAGCGGCGAGCAGTACGTCACGAAGGCTGGAGACAAGTTCGCCTGCCCCCATTGCGACTACCGCTACCCAATCGGCGAAGAGGGCGAACAGCCGGTGCCTTGCAAGCAGCACCCCAAAGCGCGCCTGGAAAAAGCCCCCCCTGAAGAAGGAGCGTGAGCCATGTTATCGTCCTTTTGGAAAAGCGTGGGGGAAGGCCTGTCGGAGAAATGGCTGGAGCGGCTGTTCGGCCCGGCCTTCCTGTTCTGGGCGGGTGGTCTGCTGTTGTGGGTCGGCCCGCAGAACCTGGACGAAAAATGGGCGGAAATCAGCGCCCTGCCGGCGGTGAGGCAGGGCGCGCTGCTGATTGGCGCGTTGTTGATATTGGCAGCCTCGTCCCGCCTTATGGAAGCCCTGCATCTGCCGCTGCTGCGCCTGCTGGAAGGGTACTGGCCGTGGCCCTTCCGTTGGCTGGCGAGTTGGTGCGTCGGGTGGCGTCGCAAGCGCGTGCTGGACAAGAAGCGTCGTTGGGGCGTGCTGATACTCAAGCGAGAGGAAGAAAGCCTGACGTGGAAAGAGCAGCGCGAACTGGCGCGGCTGGAAGCCTGGCGCTATTACACGCCACGGGACGTGGGAGACATCCTGCCTACCCGGCTGGGGAACATCCTGAAGACCGCCGAGACGCGCCCCCGTCAGCGCTATGGGCTGGACCCGGTGCTGCTCTGGCCGCACCTGTGGCTGGCTCTGCCGGAGAACGCCCGCCGCGACCTGGCCGCGGCCCGTTCCCGGCTGGACCGCACGGTCGAGGCCTGGGGGTGGGGGCTGCTCTTCGCCGGGTGGAGTTTCGCCTGGCCGTGGGCCTGGGTGATTGCGCTGCTGTGGATGGCGGTCGCCTACGCGCTGGCGTTGTGGGCAGCGTACCCCTTCGCCGACCTCCTGCTGGCGACCTTCGACACCCACCGCTGGCGGCTGTACCGGTCTCTGCGCTGGCCGCTGCCGGAATCGAGCGCCGAGGAACGCGCCGCCGGCGCCGCCCTGACGCGCTATATCCAGCGCGGCATGTTGGATGCGCCGGTGAAGTACGAACGCGGAAAGGAAGACTGAGCCGAAGGCAAAGTGGCTAGTGTGGGTGAAGCACTCCCCTACATCGTGGAGGAGATTGCTTCGGCGGGCAAAGTTTACACCGAACAAATTGAAGTGCCCGCCTTGCAATGACACCACAGGCATGAAGTGCGCAAGTCCTGTTTATGTCATTCTGAGGGAGCGCACCCCTCCTGTCATTCTGAGGGCACGAAGTGCCCGAAGAATCTCCC
>JALUWE010000101.1 GCA_027019845.1 Anaerolineales bacterium
CCACCCCGCCAGCCCCCAGCGAGTGCTCTCCCTGCACCCCGCTGTGTTCGCCCTCCTGCGCGGCGACCGGCACCCGGTCTTGTGCCTGACCAACGTATCCCCGCACCCCGTCCGACTGGTGCTCGAGGGAAACACGGTGGGCACACACACCCCCTGGCACGACCTGCTGGGCGCAGGGCGTTTCGAGACCGCCTCCCCCCTGGAGTTGGGCCCCTACCGGCATGTGTGGCTTTCTCCCCGCGGTGCAACCCCTCGCAACAGCCGCCGCCCCTGAGAAAATCACGCACGCGGTTGGCGCAGGGCGAGGCTCGTCCCGCACTTCCCATTGGCCGCTCCCCAAAGCAACCGAGAGAGGTATAATCTCTCCTCGTTCGCTCGATGAAGCGTAACTCATACCTCAAACACAGCACAGGAGATGTACATGGCAAGAACAAACAACAAAGTACGCGTTGCCATTATCGGTGTTGGCAATTGTGCATCGGCCCTCGTACAAGGCGTGTACTACTACCAGAACGCCGCGGAGGACGCCGAGATTCCAGGGCTGATGCACGCAACAATCGGTGGGTACCACATCCGCGATATCGAATTTACCGCTGCTTTCGACGTGGTGGAAGGAAAGGTTGGAAAAGACCTGAGCGAAGCCATCTGGGCGCCCCCCAACAACACCATCCGTTTCGCTGACGTACCCCACCTGAACGTGCGCGTGGCGCGCGGCATGACCCATGACGGCCTGGGCAAATACCTCCAGCAAGTGGTGAAGAAAGCCCCCGGCCCGACGGACGACATCATTGGTATTTTGCGTGACACCCACACCGACGTGGTGGTCAACTTTTTGCCCGTCGGCTCGGAGATGGCGACAAAATGGTACGTGGAGCAGACACTCGAGGCGGGATGCGCCTTCGTCAACGGAATTCCCGTGTTCATTGCCAGCTCGCCTTACTGGAGCAAACGCTTCGAGAGTGCCAAACTGCCCATCATCGGAGATGACGTGAAAAGCCAGGTCGGGGCAACCATCACGCACCGCGTGTTAGCCAACCTGTTCAAAGACCGCGGTGTGCATTTAGACCGCACCTACCAGCTCAATTTTGGCGGCAACATGGATTTTTACAACATGCTGGAGCGCGACCGGCTAGAATCAAAGAAGATTTCCAAGACCAACGCGGTCACCAGCCAGTTGCCCTACGAGCTGGGCGCGGACAACGTACACGTTGGGCCGAGCGACTACGTCCCCTGGCTCACCGACCGGAAGTGGTGCCACATCCGCATGGAGGGCCGCGCCTTTGGCGATGTGCCGCTCAACCTGGAACTCAAACTGGAAGTCTGGGACTCGCCCAATTCTGCCGGGGTGATTATCGACGCGGTGCGCTGCGCCAAGCTGGCTCTCGACCGGAGGATCGGCGGTCCGTTGGTTGCACCTTCTTCCTACTTCATGAAGACCCCGCCGGTGCAGTTTACCGACGACGAGGCCAGAAAAATGGTGGAAGAATTCATCGCCGAGGGGTAGCCGCTCGATTTTTTGCTTGACTCCACCTCCATTCTCAAGTAAAATCCCCCCCAACATGACCGACCACGGGTTTGTTTACTTTCGCTTCGCTTACTTTTACGGCTTCCAAAACAGGACAGCCGTTGGCGACGCTTAAGTAAGCACCAAAACACCCCCGGTGTATTCAACGCAAGGCCAACGGCCTTGCGTTTTTTCGTTTTTGGAGGACGACCATGACCATACGAGGCATTCGCGGCGCGATCCAGGTGGAACACGACACCCCCGAAGCGGTTTTGTCGGCCACCCGCGAGCTGCTGCTCACCATCACCGAGGCCAACCCCGGGCTGATCCCCGACGACCTGGCCAGCATCTTCTTCACCGCCACCCCCGACCTGGTGTCCGTACACCCGGCCCTGGCCGCCCGCCAGTTGGGGTGGGTCAACGTGCCGCTGCTGTGCGCACAAGAGATCGCGGTGCCCGGATCGCTCCCCCGCACCGTGCGTGTGTTGCTGCACTGGAACACCACCATCCCCCAACACGAAATCCAACACGTCTACCTGGGCGCGGCGGCATCGCTGCGCCCCGACCTCAACATCCCCCCCAACCGCGCGGCGGCATGGAGCGAACCTTCCCCATTGCACCTGGAAAGCCTGCCAGTGGAAGGTTGAACGCTACCTTGCCCCTCCCGCAAAAAGAAACCACAACCACTGAACACCGCCCCGGAGGAGACATGCTCATCATCATGAACGCCCAGGCAAACCAAAAACAGATCGACGCAATTGTCAAACGAGCGGACGCGCTCGGCCTGCAAGCCCACCTCTCGCAAGGCGCCGAACGCACCGTGATCGGCGTGATCGGCGACACCCGGCCAGTGGTACGCGGCCAGTTCCAGCGCATGGCCGGGGTGCGCGAGGTGGTCCCGATCACCAAACCCTACAAACTGGCCTCCCGCGAATTCCAACCCCAGGACACCGCCTTCTCGATAGACGGTTTCCGCGTCGGCGGGCCGCAGATCGTGATCATCGCCGGGCCGTGCTCGGTAGAGAGCCGCAGCCAGATCGTGGAAACCGCGCACGCGGTGCGGGAGGCGGGCGCGCACGCGCTGCGCGGCGGCGCGTTCAAACCCCGCACTTCGCCCTACTCTTTCCAGGGGTTAGGAGTGGCCGGGCTGGAGTTGCTGGCCGAAGCCCGTGAAGAGACCGGGCTGCCCATCGTTACCGAAGTGATGGCTCCCGAAAAGGTCGAGTTGGTGGCACAATATGCGGATGTGCTGCAAATCGGCGCGCGCAACATGCAAAATTACCCCCTGCTGCACGCGGTCGGCGAGAGCCGCCATCCAGTGCTGCTCAAGCGCGGCCTCAGCTCCACCCTCGATGAGTTGCTCATGTCCGCCGAATATATCCTCTCGCACGGCAACCGCCGTGTCATGCTGTGCGAGCGTGGTATCCGCACCTATGAGACCGCCACCCGCAACACCACCGACATCAACGCCATCCCGGTGCTCAAATCCCGCACCCACTTGCCTGTCATCCTGGACCCCAGCCACTCCACCGGGCACTGGGAGTACGTGGCCGCGGTGGCCCGTGCCGGAGTGGCCGCCGGCGCAGACGGGCTGATCATCGAAGTGCATCCCGATCCGGCGCAGGCCCTCTCCGATGGCGCCCAATCCCTGAAACCCGAACGCTTTGCCAAACTGGTGCAGCAGATCGCGGCCATCGCACAGGCCATTGGCCGCGGCCTCGTCACCCCGGCGCCGCTGCCGGTCATGTGACAGCCAGACACCCCCATCCTTCGACTACAAGCGAACGGAGTTCATACGAACTCTCCCCACCCTCCGCTCAGGCTGCCATTCCCAATTCGCAATTACAGAATTTACGCACTTGAAAAGTCGCATCCAGACCTCACAGGTCTCAAAGCGCATGGAGATGCCCGGATGCAATCTATTTTGGGTAAAATCTTCCTGCATTGTGTGGTAGTAGACCTGTGAGGTCTCAACTGCGTAAGTACTGACAATTAACCGTTCACAATTCACCATTCACAATCCCGCCCCTTCGACTTCGCTCAGGGCAAGCCCCCATCCTTCGACTTCAGGCTCACTCCGTTCGCCTTCCGCTCAGGATGTAATTACCCAATTACCCAATACCCAATACCCCATCCTTCGACTACAAGCGAACTTTGTTCGCCTTTCGCTCAGGATGCAACACCCAATTCACAATTAACCGTTCACCATTCACAATTCCCTATCCCCACTCCCACCATGATGACCATCGCGCCTGGAAGCCCACTGCGGGGCACCGTCACGCTGCCCGGCGATAAATCCATCTCCCACCGCGCCGCGCTGTTCGCCGCGCTGGCCCACGGCA
>JALUWE010000102.1 GCA_027019845.1 Anaerolineales bacterium
CGAGACGCTCAGTTCCGTAGTCTCGTTCGGTCTGATCTTTCTGCTTGCGCCGCTGGCGGCCCGCTTTCTGGCCAAAGACGTGAGCTTCGGCAATTTGTTCGCCCTCTACGGCCTGATCGTGCTGGGCAACCTGATCTTCGAGAGCGCAACCGGCCTGCTCCAGATTCTCGACCGTTTTCGCCGCATCGCGGCCATTCAGGTGGCACAAAGCGTGGTCACGTTGCTGCTGATCGGCTGGGCCTTTTTGGCCGGGGGCGGTCTGTTCGAGGTGGTGCTGGCGTACATGGCCGGGAAACTAGTCAACGGGCTGGGAGTGGCAACGCTGGCCGTGGTGGAAGCGCGACGCCGCTGGGGTCCTGGCTGGTGGCGCGCGCCGCTCTCCCTGCTGCGCGGCCGGTACCGCGGCCTGTTCCGCTTTGCCTTCAGCACCAACATCAGCGCCACCATCAACCTGGTCAACAAAGACAGCGAGGAACTCTGGGTGCTGCTGCTGCGCAACCCCACCGAAGCCGGTTACTACAAACAGGCCATCGCCCTCGCCAACCTGGTGCTGATCCCGATCACGCCCCTGCCCCAGGCCACCTACCCGGAGCTGGCCCGCGAGGTAGCGCGCCGCGCCTGGGACAACGTGCGCTACGTGCTCCGGCAGGGGTCGCGGCTGGCCGCGGCCTACACCGGCGTGGCCGCGCTTGGCCTGGTGGTCTTTGGCCGCCCCTTGATCGCCTGGCTGTACACCCCCGAATTTCTGCCCGCCTACCCCGCGCTGCTCATCCTGCTGGCCGGGCTGCTGATCGCCAACACCTTCTACTGGAACCGCACCGCGCTGCTCTCCCTCAACCGCCCCGACTACCCGACCAAAGTCAACGCCCTGGCCGCGGCCCTCAAAATCGGGCTGGCCTTCCTGCTGGTGCCGCGCTTCGGCTACCTGGCCAGCGCGGCATTGCTGGCCGGGTACTACCTGTTTTCGATTGGCCTGAACGTGCGCAAAACCTACCGCGAACTGGCGCAGCAAGAGCGCGCTGTGGTTGCAGAAACGCATGGATGAGCGGCAGGAGCACAAAGAAAAAAAACCTGCGCCACTCACAACATGAAAATCGCGCTGATCGCCCCCTCCCACCTGCCCTCCCGCCGCGCCAACAGCGTGCAGGTGACCAAAATGGCGCAGGCCCTCACCCGGCTGGGACACGAAACCACCCTGATCGTGCCCGCCCCCCCGGGCGCGGCCGCGAACGTCCCCTGGGACGAACTGGCGCACCACTACGGCCTGGCGCACCCCTTCCCGGTCGTCTGGCTGCCCGCTCACCCGCGCGCACGTGGCTACGATTTCGGCTGGCGCGCGGTGCGCTGGTCCCGCCGCTGGCCCGCGGATTTGGTGTACACCCGCCTGCCCCAGGCCGCGGCCCTCAGCAGCGCGCTCGGCCTCCCCACCCTGTACGAAATCCACGACCTGCCGCAGGGAAAGCTCGGCCCCTGGCTCTTTCGCCGCATCGCGCGCGCCCCGGCCACCCGCGGCATCATCGCCATCACCCGCGCCCTGGCTCGTGACCTGGAATCGATAATCGCATCCCCAATCCCCAATACCCATCCTTCGACTACGAGCGGGCTTCGCCCGCCCTCCGCTCAGGATGCAACACCCAATACCCAATACCCAATCCCCAACACCCTCATTGCCCCCGACGGCGTAGACCTGGCCCGCTACGAAAACCTCCCCAATCCCGCCGCCGCCCGCTCCCTACTCCCTACTCCCTACGCCCTACGCCCTGCTTCTTTCACCGCCGGCTACACCGGCCACCTCTACCCTGGCCGCGGCGCGGAACTGCTGATCCAACTCGCCGCCCGCCTGCCCGACATTCACTTCCTGATCGTGGGCGGCAACCCCGAAGACCTTGCCCGACTCCAATCGAAGATCGAAGAACGAAGAACGAAGAACGAAAATCTCACCCTCACGGGATTCGTGCCCAACGCGGAACTGCCCCTGTACCAGGCCGCCTGCGACGTGCTGCTGATGCCCTACCAGCGCAGGGTAGCAGCTTCCTCCGGCGGGGACATCGCCCGCTACCTCAGCCCGATGAAACTGTTCGAATATCTGGCCTGCGGCCGCGCCATCGTGTCCTCAGATTTGCCGGTGTTGCGAGAAGTGCTGACCCCCGAAAACGCGGTCTTGCTGCCCCCCGATGATGTGGACGCCTGGGTGAACGCGCTGCGGGAACTGCGCGCCAACCCCGAAAAACGCGCTGCATTGGCCGCCCAGGCCCGCCTGGAGGCCCAAAAATACGCATGGGAGAAGCGCGCCGAACAGATTTTGGAGAGATTGTCACTCGGATAAAATCGCCTCTAAGCTCAAAACCTGCAATGTGGGGATGCGAGAAAAGTGACGAGCATAAACATTCCACCCAACAACGCGTTTTCCCCTATTTCTTTCCGGGCGCGTGCTACTCCAAACAGAAGTTCATACACAGTCAGGGAGGTAATGAAACAATCTCGCGTCTTGACAGCCCGCTCTGTTGCAGACGCCCCTGGCTCACGCCCCTTCAGGAAAGCGATCAATAAATTTGTGTCTAAACAGATGGCGTCGGTGTCCATGATTCCCAGGCTTTATTGAGTTCCTCGATAGCCTGCTCGAACGCCTCCTCATTCTGGAAAACGCCGCGCAGTGCCAGGAATTGTTCAACAGGAGTCAACTTCAATGTTTTTCCCTCGACTACTGCTGCTACCTGATCGCCATCTTGTAGGTTTAGCGCTTTCATCAACTGATTGGGTATCAAGATAACGTCGTCATCTGAGGTTTTTACAATCATGTTCATCGCACATCTCCTGACCATTTGCGCAAAGAATTTGTCTACATTATACCCTCCCTAACGCTGATTTACAGGACTTACCCACTTGAAAAGTTGCACCCAGACCTCACAGGTCTCAAAGCGCATGGAGACGCCCGGATGCAATCTATTTTGGACAAAATCTTCCTGTATCGTGTGGTAGCAGACCTGTGAGGTCTCAACTGCGTAAGTACTGTAAGTAAGCTGATGGACACATGCGGTACAATCCTGACATGCTGAAGACCTCCTGGAAAACGCTCATCGTGGCTGCCGTCGGCTTGCTCGCCCTCGCTTTGCTGCTGGCCTGGGCCTCTTCGGGATTCCGGGAGCTGGCGGGGTGGGGGAACCTGCTGGCCGCGTTGCTGCTGGCGGGCGGCCTGCTCTGGGCCGGGTTGGCCGCGCTGAAAAACGAGGGCCTGCCCCGCTGGCTGGTCTGGTTGACGGTTGGGGCGGCCCTGCTGCGGCTGGCTGCCGGGGTGTTGTGGTACCTCGCCCTGCCCGTGTGGGGCTACGACACCGAGGTGCAGCAGGCCGGGTACGTGATGGAAGACGCCTTTCGCCGCGACACCGCGGCCTGGGAGCTGGCGCGTTCCGGCCAGCCACTCACCAAAGCCTTCACCGGCTACCGTGCCGCGGACCAATACGGCGGGCTGCTCTTCTTCAGCGCGGCGGTGTACCGCTACCTGGGCGGCAAAACACACCTGCCGCTCCAGATGGTGGTCTTCACCGCGGCCCTCTCCGCGCTGGCCGTGCCTTTTACCTGGGCGTTCGTTCGCAGGCTTTTTGGGGAGCGCGCCGCGCGTTGGGCCGCCTGGGGCATGGCGCTGTACCCGGAAGCGGTCTTGTTGGGCAGCTCGCAGATGCGCGAGGCCTTCTTCATGCCCCTGGCCGCGGCCGCGCTGTACGGCCTGGCGCGCGCCCGTGATGATGGGGGGCGCCGCGAGTTGGCCTGGGTGCTGTTCCCCCTCGTCATCGGCCTGCCGCTCTCCCCGCCACTGGTCGGGATCATGTTGGTGTTGCTGATCC
>JALUWE010000103.1 GCA_027019845.1 Anaerolineales bacterium
GCGCCGGTGGGGGCGTTTTCGGGGTTTTCGTGCAGTTATACGGGGTCGGGGTGGGTGATGACGGCGGCGGCGTGGGCCGGGGATGCGGATGATATTGATAGGCAGACGGAGGTGCGGTTTTATGTGGATGATGCGAGCGGGTCGGACCAGAGCCGGTATGTGGGGAGTGTGTGGACGGATTTTCATAATCCGGCGAATGCGGAGACGATTTGCAATGCGATTGACAGCGGGGCGAATTGTTTTGTGTGTGATCCGGATGACCCGGCGTATGATGAGACTGTGGGACGGTGCCGGAAGCAGACGAATGGGATTGCGCTTTCGGGGGGGAATGCGAATGCGATAAATAATGTGCTGGCGGATGGGAACCCGCATACGATTTATGCGCGGGTGGTGAATGTTGGGGGAGGGAATGATGTGGTGCTTGGTCAGAGTGTGGGGGGGGTGGTGTGCAGTGTGCCGAGTAATACGGCGCCGAGGTGCGATTTGGTTGAGGTGATTAGCAATGGGAACAGCGTTGTGCAGGTGGAGCAGGGGAGTGTGGTGACGGTTCAGGCGAGCGGGTTGAGTGATCCGGATGGGGATGGGATTGAGAGTGCGAGGTTTTATTATGTGCCGGTGCAGAATGATTACTGCGGGGCTAGTTGGCAGGAGGTGGGGATTGATTATAGTGTTAGTGTTGCGGGCGGGGTGGGGAGCGTTGGGTGGACGGTGCCGGAAGATTTGACGCCGGGAAGTTATATGCTGGCGGTGAATGTGTTTGATGACCCGGATTATGCCCCCCAAAGCTCAGGTTAATTTGACAAAGTGCCCTGTTATTGCTAAAATGTAACCGGTTACATTGGATGTTGTTGGCTCAATTTTGGAGAAGAGTATGCCAGCAGAAGCCACGATCCGTGACGTGGCGAAACAAGCCCGGGTCAGTGTCGCCACCGTCTCGCGTGTGCTGAACAATAGTCCGGCTGTCAGGGAGGGAACCCGCCAGCGTGTTCTGGATGCTATCGCGGAACTGAATTACATTCCCAATCCCATTGCCCGCCGTTTGTCCTTAGGCCGTACCCACACCATCGCGGTTGTCCTGCCTTTGTTCACCCTGCCTTCCTTCGTCGAACGCCTGCGCGGGGTGCAGCAAGAATTGGCCGACAACGAGTACGATCTGGTTTTGTACAGCGTGGAAACCCCCCAACAACGTGACGAATATTTCGCTAAACTGGCCTCTCCATCCAGGGTGGACGGCCTGTTACTCATCTCTTTGCCTCCCAGCGACGAATACGCCGAGCGGTTGTCCCATTCCGGCGTGCCCACCGTGTTGGTAGACGCCTACCACCCCAATCTGAGCCGGGTGATCGTGGACGACGTGGACGGCGGCTACCGCGCCACCCGCCATTTGCTGGAACTCGGCCATACCAAGATCGCTTTCTTGAGCGACTACCTCGAAACCCCTTTCCAGCAATCCATGCGCCAGCGCTATGTGGGATACCGCCGCGCGTTGGAAGAAGCGGGCATCGACTTCCGCCCTGAATACCACGTCTGGGATACGCATGGCCGTCCCGAGGCGCGCGAGATGGCCAAGGGGCTGCTTGCACTGCCGGACCCGCCTACGGCTATTTTCGCGGCCAGCGACACCCAGGCCATTGGCGTGATGGATGCGGCCCGGGAGATCGGCATCCGCATCCCCGAACAACTCTCCGTGATCGGCTACGACGGCATCCGCGATGCCGAATACGTCAATCTGACTACCATGCACCAGCCCTTGTTCGAATCCGGCGTGTTGGGCGCGCGGCTTTTGCTGGCCTCTTTACAGAACGACTCCCAAGCCAACGCGCCCCAGGAAAAAGTGCTGCCCCTCGAACTGATCGTGCGTAAAACCACCGCCCCCCCGCCAGGCCGATGAAAGACAACTCGCCTCCCAACACACATACCTACGACTTTTTCGCCCTGGGAGAGGCGTTGGTCGATCTGATCTCCAACGACGTGGTGGAGTCGTTGGCGAATGCGATCACTTTCGAGCGTTACGCGGGTGGGCAAACTGCCAACCTGGCGATGAACATGGCCGGGCTGGGGAACCGCGCCGCGCTGGCCGCCTGCATCGGCCGCGACGGGTTGGGCGACTTCGTTTTTTCCCACCTGGAAACCGCGGGGGTGGACACCCGGCATGTGCAGCGCACCGACCAGGCCCCCACCACCCTGGTACTGGTCAGCCGCCAGACCCAAACCCCTGCGTTCATTATTTACCGCGGCGCGGACGCGCACCTGTGTAACCACACCGGCCTGGAAGAGGCGGTTGTTGGCAGCCGGGTCATCCACACCTCCGCGTTCGCCCTGGCACGCGAACCGGCCCGCAGCACCATCCTCACACACCTGCGCACCGCCCGCCAGCACCGCGCCCTGATCACCTTCGACCCCAACTACCATCCTAAAGTCTGGCCCGACACGCAGGAGTACGCCCATATCGTTCGCCAGACCTTCGCGCTCGTAGACGTGACCAAACCCTCCATCGACGACGCAACCCGTTTGTGCGGCGCGGGAAAAACGCCCCGCGAGTACGCCCAAACCTTCCTGGAATGGGGCGCAAAAACCGTTTTGTTGACTCTGGGCGCGCAGGGCGTGCTGGTGGTGACTGCCGGGGGCCAGGAACACCACGTTCCCGCCAACCCCGTCCCGGTCCAGGATGTCACCGGCGCGGGCGATGCGTTTTGGGCCGGATTCCTGAGCGCGCATCTAAGAGGCAGCCCTCTGTTCGAGGCGGCCTATTTTGGACAATTGCTGGCAGAGGCCAAGATCGGCCAGATCGGCCCGCTGGCTACCATGCCGGATTGGGAAAGCCTGTCGTCACGTGTCCAGAAGCTCACAGAACACCAGTCCCCGCAATGAGACCCCGGCTGTATTTGGTTCAACACAAGAAACATTTATAGGACTTACGCACTTGAAAAGTCGCACCCAGACCTCACAGGTCTGTGAGGTCTCAACTGCGTAAGTACTGACATTTAGCGCAGTTATGAAAACCCAGACATTTTCAAACTTTTCATCCGGTGCGCAAGGAGGTGATGAGAAATAAGTCGACCACATTCACAAAGACCACACACTTTTGCCCCTTGTTTGTAACTGCTCAGGCACGTGATTGCGAAACCGCGTTCTTCCGTCGGAGCGATTTTCCCAGCGGATCTGAGTAGTTACCCCTACTTTTTGAATTCTTTCTGTAAGGAGGAAGAAATGCGTAAGCTACGGAAAATTACCATTGTGCTCTTGGCGGCTCTTTTTGTATTGGCGGCCTGCCGACAAGCTGAGACGCCCACCGAAGAAGCCCCGGCCGCGACCGAAGCCCCTGCTGCCACCGAAGAAGTAGTGGAAGAGCCGGAAGCAATGCCGGAGGTCGATTTTGCCGTCCGGCCCGGCGGATTCCTGGAAAAAGCCCTGAAGGGCGAATACAAAGGCACCACCGTGGTGGTAGACGGCCCGTTCACGGATGCGGACGAGGTGAAGTTCAACGAGTCGGTGAAAGCCTTCGAGGAGGCCACCGGCATTGAGGTGAACTACATTGGCTCGAAGGAGTTCGAAGGCTCGATCTCGATCCGGGTGGATGCGGGCGATGCGCCGGACATAGCGGACTTTCCGCAGCCCGGTCTGCTGGCGAACTTCGTGCGCCAGGGCAAGATCGTGGACGTGACCACCTTCATACCGATGGACTGGCTGCAACAGCAGTACAACCAGAGTTGGATCGACATGGCGACGATAGACGGGACGGTGGCGGGAGTGTTCCACCGTTTCAACGGCAAGTCGCTGGTGTGGTATCCGAAAGACGACTTCGAGGCGGCGGGGTATCCGATCCCGACCACGTGGGA
>JALUWE010000104.1 GCA_027019845.1 Anaerolineales bacterium
CCCCTGGATCGGCATCAGCGGGCGCACCCTGTCCTCCGAACTGGCCGAGGCCATGAAGCTGGATGCCTCCCAGCACGGCGTGCTGGTGATCGACGTGCTGCCTGGCAGCCCGGCAGAAAAAGCCGGTTTGCAGGGCAGCGACCGGGTGGCCGAGATCGACGGGCAGGAAGTGCGCCTCGGCGGGGATGTGATCATCCAGATCGACGACCAGCCGCTCAACGACTTCGAAGACCTGACCGCCTACCTGGCGCGCTACACCCGCGCCGGGCAAACCGTCGCCCTCACCCTGCTGCGGGACGGCGAGCGCCGCACGGTGGAACTGACCCTGGGCGTGCGCCCCACCCAGCCCGGACAGGACGAAATCGGCGCGGTAGGCCGTGCCTGGCTGGGGGTGCATGTGATCCCCCTCAACCCGCAGATCGCCGCGGCCATGAATCTGCCTGAGGATCAGGAAGGATTGCTGGTCGAGCAGGTCATCCAGGGCAGCCCGGCGGACAAGGCCGGCCTGCGCGGCAGTTACAAAGCGATGGACATCAACGGCCAGCAGGTGCTGATCGGCGGCGACGTGATCACCGCGCTGGAGGGCACGCCGCTCGCCAGTGGTGCAGACCTGCGCCGCGCCCTGGCAGATTACCAGCCCGGAGACGAGATCACACTCACCATCCTGCGGGAGGGGGAAGAAACCCGTCTGCCGGTTACGCTGGAGGCCATACCGTAAAATCACGACGGGGCGGGAAAATGCTCCCGCCCCGTTTTGAGGCCTTGCAGGTCTCCTACCATCCCACGGAAGATTTTACCCAAAATGGATTGCATCCGGGCATCTGCATGCGCTTTGAGACCTGTGAGGTCTGGGTGTGATTTTTTTTACGCCCCTACCCCGCGGCCTTTTCCGAGACCAGATGGCAGACGCAATTCTTGCCGTCCACGTCGTCGGTAGGGAAGGTCAGCCCCAGCGCATGAAGATGGCGTAAATCCTGCTCCAGGCGCTGCAACTCCTGAATCCGCTGGGCGATTTCATCCGCCTTGTGTTGCATCATATCCAGCACCGTGCGGCAGGGGGCCTCGCGGCGGTCGCGCATCGCCAGAATCTCCGCGATGTCGTCTAACGTAAAACCCAGCCGACGCGCACCGATCACGAATTTCACCCGTTCTACGTCCGCTTCATCGTAATCCCGGTAGCCGTTGGGCAGCCGCCGGGGCGGGGGCAGCACGCCCACCTCCTCGTAGTAGCGAATGGTTTTGGCTGCAAGGCCAGTTCGTCGTTCCAGTTCTTTGATACGCATGTTTTACTCGTCGGATGGTCTGAATAGCACGCGGATGACACGAAGAAAACTGATCACTGAAGGCACTGAGACCACTAGGAACACTGGGAGCACCGGGACTACCAGACCACTAAGACAGCTACGACCACTCAGACCAATAAGACTACTGAAGGCACTGGACATTCGGAACGCTGAAACGCTGAGCGTGCTGAGGACGCTGACCACTGAACACTGAACACCGCACACCGCACCCCGCACATCGCACATCACACATCACACACCATTTGGATCACTGAAGGCACTGAGGGCACTGAAAACACTGAACCCCGCACACCGCACTGAAAACTGATTACTGAAAACTGAACACCGCACCCCGCACCCCGCACCCCGCACACCATTATACCTCACCAACGCTTGACACCTGCCTGTTGAGCGGCTACAATGGACGAAATTTAGTCTCCCCTAAATATCCATTCAGGACAACCTTCTATGCGCGAAAATCTGACCCATGCCATCGAAGATTACCTCAAGGCGATCTTCGAACTCTGCACCATCCACGGCCGCGCCACCACCAACCACCTGGCCGAACGGCTGGAGGTCACTCCGGCTTCGGTTTCGGGCATGATCAAGAAACTGGCCGCCACCTCCCCACCCCTGGTCGAATACGAAAAACACCGCGGCGTCACCCTCACGCCCGAAGGCGAAAAAGTGGCTCTCGAAATCGTGCGCCACCACCGCCTGTTGGAACTCTTCCTCCACCAGATCCTCGGCTATCCCTGGGACAAAGTCCACGACGAAGCCGAGCGCCTGGAACACGTCATCTCCGAGGAATTCGAGGCCCGCATCGCCGAGGCTCTGGGCGACCCCTTGCACGACCCCCACGGGGACCCCATCCCCACCAGCGACCTGACCCTCCCGCCTTCCTCCTCCCACCCGCTCAGCGATCTGCGCACCGGGGACCGGGCTATCATCCAACGCGTGCGGGATTCCGACCCCGAGCTGCTCTGTTTTCTCCAGGAGCGGGGGGTAATGCCGCAAATACACGTACAGGTGATTGCCTACTCACCCCTGGACGGCAACCTCACGCTCCAGGTCGAAGGCCAGAGCGAACCTGTCGTCCTCGGCCCGCGCATCACCAACCAGGTGTTCGTGGATGAATATCCGGTTGAAAGTTGAACGTTTCCCTTCCCCCCACACGCGCGGCGAAAAAACATCTTTCAGACGTAATTTCATCCGGTTTGTTGAGCCTGTCCGGGCTGACAGGGCCGCCGATCACAACAACACCACCTCCACCCGCGCCCCCGCGGGCAGGCCGTTAGCCTCCGCCGGGATGCGAATCAGGCCGTCCGCGCGTGCCAGGGTGAAGATCAGGTTGCTCTTGCCAAACACCGGCTCGGCCAGATACCCCTCCGGGCCGCGACGCAGCCGTACCCCGACCCAGTCCTCCCGCCCCGAGACCGAGGCCAGATTGACGCTCAGCCGCGCCGGCACCGCGGGCCGCGGCAGCTCTCGTTGCAGGCCGAGCAGCCTCTCGATCACCCGCGTCACAAAAATCCCCCCAATCACCAGCGCACTGACCGGATTGCCCGGCAGACCGATGACCGGCTTGCCTGCACACACCGCCAGGATGGTGGGTTTGCCGGGGCGCACGTTGACGCCATGCACCAGCGTACCCGGCTCGCCGAGCGAATCGATAGTCCGCGCGGTCAGATCGCGCACGCTGACCGATGACCCGGCAGTGAACACCACCACGTCGCAGGCCGCAAGCGCGCGCTCGGCCGCGGTGCGGAAGGCCTCGGCCCTGTCCGGGATGATGCCGTAGGACAGCGGCTCGCCCCCAGCCTGGGTTACCAGGGTCTGGAGCGTATAGGTGTTCACGTCCCGCACCTGGCCGGGGCCGGGCTGCTGATCGGGCGGCACCACTTCGTCCCCCGACGAGAGAATAGCCACCCGCGGGCGGCGTGCCACACGCACCCGCGTTATCCCCAGGGCCATCAACCCGCCGATCTCCGCAGCGCGTAACCGGGTGCCCGCCGGGATCACCTCCTCCCCGCGCTGCACGTCCTCACCAGTTTTGAGCACGTTTTCACCCACCCCCACCGCGCGCAGGATTTCGATCTCCTCGGGCCGCGCCTGCTGGGTATGCTCGATCATCACCACCGCGTCCGCACCCTCCGGCAGCATCCCACCGGTATGGATCAGCGCGCACTCCCCCCTCCCCAGCCGCACATCCGGTTGCGCCCCCATGGGCACCTCCCCGATCAGGGACAGGTACGCGGGCAGGCTCTCGCTGGCCCCGTGCGTGTCCGCGGCGCGCACCGCGTAGCCGTCCACGGTGGAGCGCGGAAACGCGGGCAGGGCGTGGGGCGCGGTGACAGCCGCGTACGTGACGCGGCCCGCCGCGTGTACGCTTTCGACCTCCTCCGGCTGCGGTTGCGCGGGCAGGTGGCCCAGCAGTGTGTGCAACGCTTCCGGCGGGGAGACAAGTTCGAGAAATTCCGGCATGGGGGCAAGTTTACCACCCCTAAAATCGTTTGACAACTTGAGAGAAATGCACTAAACTGGCCGGGCAAGTGGCTATGCGCAGGCTAACAAACCGCGAATCGTGAATCAAGCAACGCGCATCACAACACGCGCTCGAATCCCTCCCCTCTACTCTCCAATTACCCGCTCACCCCAAACTCAAAACGCAAACGCCATGATCACCCCCGACACCACCCTCACCCCCGCCATCAACGCCTGGGAAATCTACCTCGACGACCAGGGACGTTCCCCGCACACCATCAAAGCCTTTTTGGGCGACCTGCGCCTGCTGGCAAAATACCTGCCGCCCGACCGCACCCTCGGCCAGATCACCACCACCGAACTCAACAACTTCCTCGACTGGCTGCAAAAAGGCCGCGGCGTGCCGTGCAGCCCCAAAACCCTGGCGCGGCGCATCACCTCCATCAAATCCTTCTTCCGCTGGCTGCACAAAAACGGCGTGCTGCTGGTGGACCCGGCAGAAAAAGTGGTGCAACGCTCGGTGATCAGCCCCCTGCCGGTGGTGCTCACCCCCGCCGAAGTCCAGGCCGCGCTCCAGGCCGCAGACCGGCGGCGCACAGCCAAAAAGCCCGACACCCGGCACTACACCCTCTTCACCCTGCTGCTGCACACCGGCATCAAAAAAAGCGAGTGCCTCAACATCAGCCCCAACCACATCGATTTGGAAGCCCCCGGCGGGCCGATCCTGTTCGTGCGCTACGCCAACCCCCAACACCGCTACAAAGAGCGCAAGATCGCGCTGCCCGCCTCCTGGGCAGAGACCTACCGCCAGTACAACGCGCAATACCAGCCCACCGACCGGCTGTTCCCCTGGTCACAGCGCCGCCTGGAATACCTGCTCGAAGACATCAGCAAAGACGCCGGGCTGGACAAACACATCTCCTTCGCCATGTGCCGTTGGACGTGCGCGCTCAACGATCTGCGCAGCGGCATGGAGGCCGACAAGATTCGCCAGAAACTGGGCATCTCCAAAATTCAGTGGCGGGAAATCAAGATGAAGCTCGAAAAACTGGATGTCCAAACCCCCAGGGACAAGGCTACCCCCGCTCCAACGCCAGCCGGACAAACCGCCTCGTCCGAGACGTGATCCGGAAAGGGTGCCCGGGCCGGTATCCCGGCACCCAGGCAATCCTCTCCCCCGAACACACCAATGGCCAGCGCGCCCGCGCTCGCCGCGGCACCTTGACATTGATCATGAACTCAGACAATTTGACCGGCTGCCCCGCCATGCCCAACGGCTGAAAGCGATCTCCGGGCTGCCGTGGCCGCACCGTCAAAGGGAACACCAGCCGGTCCGCGTCCAGCCATGCCTCGGAGGCCTCCCCCTGCGGGCCCGGAGCGGGGGACGGTTGCGCGATCAGCCGCCACCCCCCGGCAAGCTGCACCCCTCCCGGCACATCCAGGCGGAGGCTCGCGGCTTCCGGCATTTGCGGCCACTCGCCGGTGGGCAAATCCGCCTCGTGACGTGCAATCCAAAAACGCTCCCCCTCCAAAAACACGCTCAGGCCGCCCACCAGGTCGCACTGCCCGTGGCGGCGTCCACTACGCAGGAAGGCAGCGGCCCGCGCCAGCGCGTCGAAGTCCACATCGCGCAAATCCGGGCGCAGATGCCGGATCGCCCGGCGCAACAGCCGTGCCTGCACACCGGCAAGCTGCGCCAGAAAATCGCGCCGCGACATACAGACGTAGGCTTTCCCCTCGCGTAGCACGCTCCCCTGCCAGGCCGCGGAGACCACCCCCTCGATGATCGCGTGGTCCGCGGCCAGCGTCTGCGCGGTGCGCAACACCCGCTCCCGGAAACGCGGGTTGTAGCCCTCCAGCAGCGGGATCAGCTCGTGGCGCAGCCGGTTGCGGAACAGCGTGGTGTCCAGATTGCTGCGGTCGAAGAGCGGCTGCAGCTCGTTCTCCCGGCACCAGGCCAGCACTTCGTCCCGCCAGGTGTGCAGCAGCGGGCGCACCAGCGGGATTTCCCGGCTCCAGGTGGGCAGGGTGCCGCGCGGCGTCATGCCTTTCAGGCCGTCCAGCCCCGCGCCGCGCAACAGGTGCATCAACACCGTTTCCACCTGATCGTCCGCGGTATGCCCGACCGCCACGGCCTGGGCATTGTGCCGCGCGGCCTGCTCGAACAGGAAACGGTAACGCAAGCTGCGCGCCGCCTCCTCCAACGACTGCCCGGTCTCGCGGCGGAACGCCTCCACATCACCCTGGCCGGTCACCACCGGCAAGCCGCGCTGCCGCGCCATACGGACGACGAACGCCTGCTCGGAAGCAGCCTCCTCCCGCAAACGATGGTCGAAATGCGCCACGATCAGCGCGTATCCCAGGCGGTGCAACACGTCCAGCAAACACAGGCTGTCCGGCCCGCCCGAAACGCCCACCAGCGTAGGCACGTCTTTCTTCAGAAGACATTCGTCTTGCAGAATTCGCTCGATTCGAGTAAGCAACATGAGGAGTAACGTTCCAATGTTCCATCACCGAGAATGGGGTAGGAAGTAAGGAGTAAGGAGTAAGGAGTAAGGAGTAAGAAGTAAGAAGTAAGGACAACGCACCAGCCAGGAACCACCCCCCGACCGACCAACCGACCAACCGACCAACCAAATTGTATCCCAATACGGGAATAATGGTATATACTTATTCTGAGATAATCTTTGTGCTAGACTGGCACTGAAATCTTTTACAAGGAGAGCATATGGCCGAGAAAATTCTCATCGTGGACGACGATCTGGACACCCTGCGGCTGGTGGGGTTGTTGCTGCAACGTAAAGGATACGAGATCATCGCCGCGGATCGTGGCAACCAGGGTCTGGAGAAGGCCATCAGCGAATTGCCCGACCTCATCTTGTTGGACGTGATGATGCCGGATATGGATGGTTTCGAGGTGCTACGCCAGATTCGGAACAACGAGAAAACCGCCGACATTCCGGTCATCATGTTTACCGCCAAAACCCAGGTGGACGACAAGGTAACCGGGTTCGAGGCCGGTGCGGATGATTACCTCACCAAGCCCACCCACCCCTCGGAGTTGACCGCCAGAGTCAAAGCTATTCTGGCCCGCGCCGCGGGGCGTCATGTCATGGAAACGGATAAAGCCAAAGGGCAACGCGGCGCCATCATTGGCGTTCTGGCCGCCAAGGGAGGGCTGGGCGTAACCACGGTGGCCACCAACCTGGCCTTCATGCTCGCCAACCAGGGCGCTAGCGAGATCATCCTGGCCGATTTGCGCCCCGGCAACGGCAGCTTGAGCCTCTCGCTGGGCTACAAAAATCAGAGCGCGTTCAGCAACCTGCTGAGAAAGGATGCCCTTCAGATTAGCGCCGCGGACGTGCGCTCTTCATTGCTCAAGTTCGAGCAGGGCGTCAATTTACTCCTCTCTTCCTACACCCCCTCGGAAGCACAACTGATAACCGCCACCGAGCAATTTGTGACTATTGTCAGGCATCTCGCATACATGGGAGACTACATTGTGCTGGACATGGGCGATGCCCTGCCGGGCACCACCCAGAAAATGATCGAACTGTGCGATCAACTCCTCGTTATCACCGAGCCGGACGAGAACACCGTCATCCACACCAAAGCCTTGCTCGACGAGCTAAGCCTGCAAATTCTTGGCCTGGGCCGCATCAGCATCGTGCTGCTCACACGAATACGCCTGGATGCGCAACTTTCCTCGCGCGCGGTACAGGACCGTCTGGGGCATCCGGTTGCTGCGGTCATCTCCCCAGACCCAGAACTGGCCTTCAACGCAGGTATGCAACAGATACCCATGATCGCCTTGCAAAAAGAAGGCCTGATCTACCAGCAATACGAAAAGCTGGCAAACATTTTCGTGAAAAACGCACTAGCATGACAAGCAGAAATGACGATATTCGAAAAGCAGCCGTGCTGATTCGCAACGCCAGCCGGGCAATTTGCCTGACCGGAGCCGGCTACTCGACCCCTTCCGGCATCCCGGACTTCCGCTCGGCCAACAGCGGGATTTGGGAGCGGGTAAACCCCATGGAGGTGGCCTCCCTGAGCACCTTTCGTTTCCAGCCGCAGAAATTCTTCGCCTGGTTTCGCCCGCTGGCAAAGGACATTTTTTCGGCCCAACCCAACCCGGCACATTACGCGCTGGCAGAACTGGAAAAAGCCGGGCATTTTGCCGCTGTGATCACCCAAAACATCGACGGCTTACACCACCGCGCCGGATCGAAACAGGTTTACGAAATTCACGGCACGTTGGCCCGCATGGTGTGCACCCAATGCCACACCCCCTACCCCGCAGACACACACATCGAGGCCTACGTTTCGCACGGCACGATTCCGACCTGCCCGGCTTGCGAACACATTCTGAAACCCGACGTGGTGCTCTTCGAAGAACAATTGCCTTACCACACCTGGCAACGTGCCGAAAACGCGGTGAGAGAAGCGGACCTCATGCTGGTGGCGGGTTCATCCCTACAAGTCATGCCTGCCGCCCGCCTGCCCGCCACCGCCGCGGAGAAAGGCATTCCCTTGATCGTGATCAACAAAACCCCTACCTACATCGACGAACACGCCGATGTGGTCCTGCGGGGGGACGTGGCCGAAATCTTGCCCCAAATCGTGCGGGAGGTCACCGGTGTGTGACTCGTCTCTCGAAAACAAACTCGAATTGTATCGCCGTCTGGTGGAGCTTTCGCGGCATCTGGCCTCCACCCTCGATCTGGACGAGCTGCTCAACCGGATCGTACAGGCAGCCGTCGATCTGTGCAACGCAGAGGCGGCCTCCATCCTGCTCTTCGAGGAAAACAAACGCCAGCTCTTCTTTCAGGCTTCCACCAACATGGCACAACCTCTAATGCGCGGTCTGAAAGTGCCGGTAGACAGCAGCATCGCCGGATGGATCGTTACCCATCGCAAACCGCTGATCGTAGCGGACGTCAGCCGCGACCCCCGCTTTTACAGCCGGATCGCCAAAGTCACCAACTTCCCCTCGCGGTCGATCCTGGGCGTCCCCCTGATCGCAAAAGAAAAAGTGGTCGGCGTGCTGGAGGCGATCAACAAAAAAGACGGCGAGTTCGATCAACAAGACGAAGAAGTTTTGATGACCCTGGGCAGCCAGGCCGCCATCGCCATCGAAAACGCCCGTCTCTTTCTGCAATCCGATCTGATCTCCGAAATGGTACACGAACTGCGCACCCCGCTCGGCTCCCTCAACGCGGCCACGCACCTGCTGCTGCGCCCCGAAATCACCGACGAGCAGCGCAAAAAGATGATCCTGATCATCCAGAGCGAGACCAAACGTCTCTCCGAAATGGCCTCGCGTTTCCTGGACCTTTCGCGGCTCGAATCCGCGCGGGTGCAATTCCAGGCACAGGAGATCGAACCTGTCATCCTGTTGGGGGAATGTGTCGGGATCACCCGTAGCAGCATGGTGGAACGCGGCCTGCAATTCGTTTGGGACGTACCCGAAACGCTACCCACCATCGTAGGGGACCGCGACAAGCTCAAACAGGCGATCCTCAACCTGTTGAGTAACGCAGTCAAATACAATAGCGAAAACGGTACTATCACGCTCTCCGCCTGGGTGGAGGACAGGCACCTGGCCATCTCGGTCAACGACACCGGCCCGGGCATTCCCGAAGAAAGTTTACCCCATCTGTTCAAGAAGTTTTACCGGGTTCCGGGCACGGAAAAGCTCGCCCAGGGGACGGGGCTGGGGCTATCCATCGTCAAGAAAATCATCGAAGCCCATCGGGGGGAAATAAAAGTGGACAGCGTGCCCGGAGAGGGCAGCACCTTCACGCTCTACATCCCTCTGCAATATCGCAACCGCGATCTCACGGGCACAGCAACACTTTGAACACGCCCGGCTGCGCGGCCCGCTCGAAAGCCGCCAGCCCATCCTGCAAATCGAAGCGCGCATGGATCAGCGGCCGCGGGTCGACCAGCCCCTGTTCCAGCAGGCGCAGCGCAGGCGCAAACGGGCCGCAGCGCGATCCCACCAATGTGATCTCGTCCACCACCACCGCGGACATATCCAGCTTCAAACTCCCCGCATACGTGCTCTTCAACACCAGCCTCCCCCGCGGGCGAACCGCCCGCCGCGCCAGCGCGAACCCGCCCGGTGAACCCGTTGCTTCCACCACGATGTCCATTTTCCCCGCCGGAACCTCCCCTTCCTCCAGCCAGCGCACACCCACCCTCTCCAACAAGGACCGCTGGCTTGGATGGCGGGCTACCACCCGCAGGTCACAGCCGGTCAGCTTCAGCGTCCAGGCGATCAGCTGCCCCAGCCGCCCCGCACCGACCACCAGCACCCGGTCCGTAGGCCGGACGTGTACCTGCTGCTGAATCTCCAACGCGGCGGCCAGCGGCTCGGTGAAGACGGCCATCTCGTCGGGCACGGAGTCCGGCACCGGGATCAGGTTTTCCAGCGGCAGGGTCAGGAATTCGGCGAACGCGCCATCGCGCTGTACAATTCCCAACACGGTGCGGTTTTGGCAATGGGTGCGGTCTCCGCGGCGGCAGGTATCGCACTGGCCGCACGCCGCGTTGATCTCCCCCACCACCCGCTGGCCCACCCGCCGCGCCGCGCCCGCGGCCTGCACGATTTCGCCCACGAATTCGTGGCCCAAAACGCCGCTGTAGGGGTAATAGCCGCGCACCAGCTCCAAATCCGTGGCGCAAATCCCGGCCAGGCGGACGCGCACCAGCGCTTCAGCCGGTGGTGGTACGGGTTTGGCTATCTGCCGGACCGAAAGCTGCCGGTCTTCCAGCCAGACAGCCTGCATCAAGGCGACATTCTCGCGCATACGGCTCTCCAGAAACTCACCGCGCGCCGCGGCGGCCAAACTGCCGCTCCAGCAAGTCCACGGAGAGGTGGATCATGGTGGGGCGCCCGTGGGGGCAGGTGCGCGGGGAGGCGCAGTTTTCCAGGTCGCGCAGCAGCGCGCTTTGTTCTTCGGGAGAGAGGGGCTGCCCGGCTTTGACCGCGGCGCGTTTGCACACCCGGGCGATGATGCGGGTTTCCAGTTGGTTTTGCAGAGGGGTTTCGTCTTCCTCGAAATCTTCTACCAGCACGCGCAGGGCTGCGTGGGGGTTCAGCCCGCTGAGGATGGCGGGGATGGCGCGCACGAGAAAGGTGTTTCGTCCGAAGGCCTCCACCTGGAAGCCCAGCCCTTCCAGGAGCGAAAGCTGTTCTTCGATCAGGCGCGCCTGGTGGGCGGGCAATTCGACCGCGGCGGGTTCGAGCAGTTGTTGGGAGGGGATGTGGTCCTGGCGCTGTGCCATGAATTTCTCGAACAGCACACGCTCGTGTGCGGCGTGCTGGTCGATCAGGTACAGGCCGTCGGGGCCTTCGGCGATCAGGTAGGCGGCGGCGACCTGGCCGATCAGGCGCAGCAGGGGCAC
Source organism: Anaerolineales bacterium (assembly GCA_027019845.1). Lineage (GTDB taxonomy): Bacteria > Chloroflexota > Anaerolineae > Anaerolineales > JABWBV01 > JALUWE01. The sequence goes on from JALUWE010000104.1 coordinate 11,181, forward strand.
GCGGCCGGTGTCGAGCCGCGGCTGGGCCGGCAGGTCGTCCGGGCCGGGAGGATGTTCGGGGAAGGCGTGCCCTGGCCGGGTCCCGTCCGGTTGGCGCGGCATGTCCCAGGCCGGGTCGGGTGTCGGGGCGGTCTCGCCCCCGCGCGGGGGTGTCCAGCGTAGTTGGGTGTTCATCTCCGGCACCGGGGTGTGTGCCAGCAGGGCGCGGCGCACCGCGCGTTGCACGTCTGCAAACACGCGGTCGCGCTGGCGGAAGCGCACTTCGGACTTGGCGGGGTGTACGTTCACGTCCACGCTTTCGGGGGGGATTTCGATGAACAGCGCGGCCATGGGGTAGCGCCCGACCATGAGCAGGGTGTGGTAGGCCTGGACGACCGCGGCGGTGAGGGCCGCGTCCTGCACCCAACGCCCGTTGACGAAGAAGGTGATCTCGCGGCGGTTGGCGCGCGTCAGGCTGGTGGGGCTGATGAAGCCGGTCATGCGGAAGCCTTCGTAGTCCGCGTCAACGGCCAGCATCTGGCGGGCGATGTCTGCGCTGTACAGGCTGGCGAGCACTTCGCGGCGGTCGCGGTTGCCGCTGGTTTGCAGGGCGGTTTTGCCTTCTTGCACGAGGTGGAAGCGCACGTGGGGGTAGGCCAGCGCGTAACGGGTGACGAGGGCGTCGATGCGGCGGCGTTCGGTGGTGTCTTTTTTGAGGAATTTGAGGCGCGCCGGTACGTTGTAGAACAGGTCTTCGACGCGCACCACCGTGCCCTGGGGCGCGCCCACCGGCTCGACCCGCGCGGGGTGGCCGCCTTCGACGCGCAGCCGCGCTCCGGACGCCGCGCCCGCCACCGCGGAGGTGATGGTCAGCCGCGAGACCGAGCCAATCGAGGCCAGCGCTTCCCCGCGAAAGCCGAGCGTGGCGATTTGGAACAGGTCTTGCGAGGCCGCGATCTTGCTGGTGGCGTGCCGCTCCACGGCCAGGGGCAGCTCGTGCGCCGGGATGCCGCTGCCGTTGTCGGTGACTTCGATCAGCCGTTTGCCCGCGGCCTGGACCGTGATGCGGATGTGGGTGGCGCCGGCGTCCAGCGCGTTTTCGACCAGCTCTTTGACCACCGAGGCCGGTCGTTCGACCACCTCTCCGGCCGCGATCTGGGAGGCGATCTCGGGGGGCAGGATGTGGATGGGCATCTTAGAACACTTCCAGGAACTGGCGGCTGAAGTATCCGCTATCCAATCACCGGACGACCGGAGACGGTTGTTCGGGGCGTGGTTATTGAAGGAAGTCGGGGCGACCGGCCGGTCGCCCCGACGGTCGTCTCAAGATGGAGACGGATGCCGGGGACGGGGAGCGAAGAATCTCGGCGATGGTGAAGGGAGCTTCTTCGGGCACTTCGTGCCCTCAGAATGACGGGGGTTGTATGTCATTCTGGCAGCACTTACGCAGGTGCTCGCATGACACAAAACCCGTCTTTGAGTTCACCAACTGCGTAAGTAAGCAAGTGACGAATGTTGGCGAACCCGCCCCGCCATCACCTACTCCGTGACCACTACCCGCAATTTTAACACACGAATATCTTCCGCCTGGCGCTTTCGGCCTGCCATCTGCCCGCGTCACGGAAAGCGGCTGGTGACGCGGGCAAGGAGGGCCTGTACGGGCAGGGTGTAGTCCGTGCTCTCGTCGGGGTTGTCCCCGCGCAGGTGGACGTAGCCGTCGGGGTGAACTGCGGCCACGCGTTTGATGATCTTGAGTCCGGGGGTGTGGGGGTGCGGCGCGACCACGATCTCGCCCACAAGGGGGGCGCGGCCGCGGTATGCGTTGGGGTCGGCCAGCACTTCGTCGCCGGGCACGAGCAGCGGGCGCATGGAGTTGCCGGTCACGCGGTAACGCTTGCGACGGCGCAAGAGCCAGCGGAGGAGCTCGAGGAGGCCGGTTGGGGGGAGCATGGGCGGTGTTCAGTGTTCAGTGTTCAGTGTTCAGTGTTCAGTGCTTTCAGTGCCTTCAGTGCTTCCAGTGCTTTCAGTGCATGTTCGGTGGTCAGTTTCACGATTATAGCTCAACTCGAATCACGCGATGGTGTATAGGTGTATAATCGAGGGATATTTGTGCATCTGCGTGCAACGCGATAGCACGCTCGAAACGGCCGAGATGATCGAAGAGCAAAAAACCAACATCGAAAACCTGCGCTTGCTATGCCATCCGGTGACGCGTGAGCCGCTGGTGCTGGCAGATGGAGCGTTGCACGCGGCCCGGTCGGGGGACTGTTTTCCGGTCCGGGAGGGCATCCCCCGGCTGCTGCCGCCTGGGGAACGCCCGCTGCGCCACCGGTACTGGGAGTGGGTTTACAACCGGGTGGCAATCGGCTATGATCTCGGCGTCGAGATCGGCTGGCGTCTGCCGCTGGGGGGCGCGGCCATCGACCGGGCCTCGTACCTTGAAAAAATCCGCCCCCGGCCCGGGGAGCGGGTGCTGGAAACCGCGGTGGGCACTGCGGCCAACATTTTGCAGCTGTCCGATCACGCGCACTACGCCGGGCTGGACATGGCGTTCAACATGCTGCGCCGCGCCGCGGCCCGGTTGCGCCAACAAGACCGGCAGGCGTTGCTGGTGCAGGGGGACGCGCACGCGCTGCCCTTCGTGGACGCCGCGTTCGACGTGGTGTTCCAGATGGGCGCCATGCAGTTCATCAGCGACCCGGCCCGCGCGCTGCGCGAAATGGCGCGGGTGGCAAAGCCGGGCGCGGCGGTCTGGGTGATCGACGAAACCGACGCGCTGCCCCGCACGCTGAAGCGCGCTCTGCGGGCTGCCCCGCCGGCCCGTCCGGAGTGGCAGGCCGCGTTCCGCCGCGTTTTGCCCCCCACAAGCGAGCAAGTCCGGCTGGAGATCATCTCACAAGGCGAACTCTACTGTTTGTGTTTCTACGCAGGCAAAGAAAACGGAAGGCTATGAAAAAATTATTCGGTATTCTCAAACCCAAAAAACAGCCCATCGTAGTGGTTTCCGGGCTGCCGCGCTCGGGCACCTCCATGATGATGAAGATGCTGGAAGCCGGCGGCATCCCGCCCATCACCGACAACATCCGCACCGCGGACGACGACAACCCCAAAGGCTACTACGAATTCGAGCGCGTCAAGAAGTTGAAAGACGGGGACGTGTCATGGGTGCCGGAAGCGCAGGGCAAGGCGGTCAAGGTGATCTCCGCGCTGTTGGAGCACCTGCCCGCAGCGTACGAATACCGTGTGATCTTCATGCGCCGAGCCATGCCCGAAATTCTGGCCTCCCAAAAACGTATGCTGGTCAACCGCGGAGAGGACCCGGATAAGGTCAGCGACGAGGAGATGACCCGTCTGTACGAAAAACACCTGGCAAAAATCGAAAGCTGGCTGCGAGCGCAGGAAAACTTCCGGGTGCTCTACATCCACTACAACAAGATACTCCAAAATCCGGCGCCATATGTGTCTCAGATCAACGCCTTTCTGGGAAACCGGTTGGATACGCAAAAGATGGCACAAGTGGTTGACCCCAGTTTGTATCGTCAGCGGAAGGAAAAGGTAAGCGGGTAAACGGGCAACCATCTTCAACCTGCAACCGATTCTCGCTCATCGATTCGCGAAAAAACGGGTAAAATTGTCGTTACATTGCAAAGTTGTTGCACGCTGCAAGGCATTCGATGATATTACCCGCCATTATTGCATTTTCAACCGCCGCTATCTTCGCCCTGATCGGCCTGTTCGTTGGGAGGAAGCGGGGAGACAAAGACCCCGTCGCCCCACAGTTGAGCATATTTGCCGGTCTGTTTGCGGTGTGGGGGTTGTTTCAGGGGCTTATCACCGGGGGGTGGTATGTGCTGGCTGGGGGGCTAACGTTTTCTCGTGTGCTCATCTATGTGATTGCACTGCTCAGCATGTTTACGCTCGATCTGACACGCCGCTTCATCCGTTTGCGGGAGGTGCATCCGGTCGCCTGGCTGGGAGGCATTGCGTTGGTGGGCGCGCAAATCGTGGCGGATGCCTTGCAACTGCCTGCCCCCACCAGCGTGGAGATGCCGCTGCCCTCCCTGCTGGTGAGCACCTCAGCAGTTGTGTGGGCTGTGTTGAGCTGGCGGACAATCCAATTGACGATCAAAAGCTACCGGGCACGCAACAATCCGCTGCACCGTAACCGGCTTTCGTATTGGGGGATCACGCTGCTGTTGTTCACACTGGGAGAGGTGGCCTATTACCTGTCGAACGCGGCTGCGGGGAACGTGTTGTTTCTGTTGGGCACGCTGAACGCGGCCTATGTGGTGTCCACCCATCGGCACCCGGACATCCGCCTCGGCAGTTTGAAGGTGCTGAGCTACCTGATCACCACCAGCCTGATCGTGATCATTTACGCGCTGGCATACATGACCACCCAGTTCATCGTGCAGGTGCAGCTTGGGTCTAGCCCGTTGGTCGCCGGGGTGATCATGGCCCTGGTGCTGGCGATTCTGGTGCGGCCCTTGTTCGGGCACATTCAGAAGAACATCGATCTGGTGCTGGGCCAGGATGATACAGACACCAACCGGATCATCCGTGAGTACAGCCTGTCGATCAGCAACATTCTGAACATCGAGCAACTGGCGACCGTCGCCATGGGGCTGATCAGCGAAGCCCTGGACAACCGCCGCGGGCTGCTGTTTCTCGTCAACCGTATCCCGCTCGACCAAGACGAATATCAATACAAACTGGTCAGCGTGCCCGGCGGAATGGGGACGATTCCCATCCCAACCTCTCGCGCGCTGGCCGTTGACAGCCCGATTGCGGAATATCTGAGCCAGGAACACCGCCCGCTGATTCAATACGACATCGATTTCATGGACCGCTTTTTGTCCACTCCCCTGGAGGAGAAGCTCTGGTTCTCCCAATTGGGAATGGACGTCTATTTGCCCATTTATTCCAAGGGGGAATGGATCGGGCTGCTGGCTATCGGGCCGAAGGAGACCGGCGTGCCATACTCCGAGCAAGAACTCAATCTGATGAGCACCCTTGCCGATCAAACCTCGGTGGCCCTCGAAAACGCCCGTCTGGTGGAGGGGTTGTACCGCATCAACGCTGAGTTGGAACAAGCCTATCAAGACTTGAAGAAAACCCAGGTGGAACTGGAGCGTCTTGATCAGGCCAAGTCGCACTTCATCAGTATCGCTTCCCATGAGCTGCGCACACCCCTGACCGTGATCCAGGGATACACCCAGATGCTCCATGAGGATCCGAAGTTGATGAACGATCCTTACTTCAAGAATTTGATCACCGGCATCACAAACGGCACGGAACGGTTGCACCGGATCATCGAAAATATGCTGGATGTGGCTAAGATCGACGTGCGACAGTTGGAACTATCTCCCGTGCCCATTCCGGTGCAATCCATCATTCGAAGCGTGTGCCGGAATCTCACCAAAGTGATGGAAGAACGCAACTTAAAGCTGGAGGTGGAAAACCTGAAACACCTACGACCCATCGAAGCGGATCGCGATGCGTTGCAAAAGGTTTTCTACCACCTGATCAACAACGCCATCAAATATACGCCTGACGGCGGCACCA
>JALUWE010000105.1 GCA_027019845.1 Anaerolineales bacterium
TGCCTACGAATGCACCGCGGTCTGCCCCGCCAACGTCGAACCCGCCTGGCGTATCATGGATTTACGCAAACGGCTGGTCGGGCACAAACTCAAATCCCTCCTCCCCCGCCTCTAACACCCGCCCAATACCCAATACCCAATACCCAATTACCAACTCCCAACCCAAACTCAAAGGACCCCCCATGCCCAATCCCCATTCAAAACCCGCCAACGCCTGGAGATGGTTTGACCCGCGCCGGCGCGATGCTGGCTCGTGGGCGTTTGTGCTCAACCGTATCACGGCCATCGGGTTGACCGTCTACCTGTACCTTCACCTGATCGTCCTGGGAAAACTCGCCCAGGGGCCGGAAGCCTTCGACAGCTTCATCGAACTGGCAAAGAGACCGGTGGTCATATTTGGCGAACTGCTGGTTGTCATCGCCGGAATTTACCACGGCCTGAACGGTTTGCGCATCGCCCTGACCAGTTTTGGGATCGCCGTGCCCTACCAAAAACAGCTTTTTTATGGTTTGATGATCGTCACCATCATCGCCAGCCTGATCTTTGCCATCCGCATGTTCACGGCATAATGGAGCGTGCCCATGATCGACACAAAATCCTCTCCCAAGCCCGGCGAGAACACCTGGCTATGGCTGCTGAAGATCGCCAGCGGCGTATTGATCTTCGCCCTGCTGATCATCCACCTGATCGTCAACCACTTCGTCGCCCCGGAGGGGCTGCTCACCTACGCAGACGTGGTGGCGTACTTCCAAAACCCGCTCGTTGTGGTGATGGAGGGCGTCTTCCTGGTGTTTGTGGTTCTCCATTCCCTGCTCGGCTCACGCAGCATCCTGCTCGATCTCAACCCGTCGCCGGGTGTGCTGCGCGCCATCGATTGGTTCCTGTCCCTCTTCGGCCTGGCCGCGATTGTGTACGGCCTGTGGCTGCTGCTCACAGTGGCAAACCAGAGCGTCTGATAGGGCAAGATGGTTGGATTAGTGCTCGTTTCTCACAGCCGGAAGCTGGCGGATGCCCTGCTGACCCTCATCCGGCAGGTCGCTCCCGCTGAAGTGCCGATTGCCCTGGCCGCGGGGGTGGGGCCTGATCGCCAGGAGTTCGGCACCGACGCGCTCGAAATCTCAGAGGCCATTCAGTCCGTTTACAGCCCGGATGGCGTGCTGGTCTTGATGGACCTGGGCAGCGCAATCTTGAGCGCGCAAACCGCGCTGGAATTGCTCCCCGAAGAGATGCACCCCAACGTGCGCTTCTGCTCCGCCCCGTTGGTGGAGGGCGCCATTGCCGCCGGTGTGCAGAGCAGCCTGGGCAGCGACCTGGAAACCGTGTGTCGTGAGGCCCGGCAGGCCCTGTCCCCCAAACGCGAGCAAATCGGCGATCTCCCCGAGGAGCCGCTGCCCGAACGCATCCCTCTGCCGGAAGTCCACACCACAGACCACCGAACCGTCCTCACCCTGAAGAACGAGCACGGCCTGCACGCCCGGCCAGCGGCGCGTTTTGTGCGCACCGCGAGCCAATTCGACGCCGAGGTGCAGGTGAAAAACCTGACCACCGGCAAAGGGCCGGTTGCGGCCAAAAGCCTCAACGCGCTGGCAACGTTAGGCGCGCTCAAAGGACACCGGATCGAGCTTCTCGCCAGCGGGCCGCAGGCGAAGAGCGCGCTGAGCGCGTTGCGCAAACTCGTGGAAGACAACTTCGGAGAGGTTGCCCCCGCCCCGCCCCCGGAGGCCGCTCCTCCGCTGGCGGTCGTTTCCCAGGCAGATGGGGCCATTCAGGGTTTGCCGGTCGCCGAAGGAATCGCCCTCGGGCCATCGGCCCCGCTGGCGGCCCCTGTCCCTGCGGTCCCGACCCACCGGATCGACGATCCCGATCAGGCCTGGTCGCGGCTGTTAGAGGCCATCGACAAGGTCAAAACCGAAATCCGCGGCCGGCGCAAAGATTTTTTCGAGCGGCTCGGAGAAGCTCACGCCAGCATTTTCGACGCCCATTTGCTGATTTTGCAAGACCCCGAACTGCTCTCCAAGACACGAAAGAAAATCCTTACCCAAAAGATGAACGCAGCCGCGGCCTGGCACGCTGGCATCCAGGAGGTGATCGCGGCCTACCGCGCCCTGGACGATCCGTATCTGCGCCAACGCGCTGCGGACGTGGCCGACGTGGGCGATCAGGTCTTGCGCGCCCTGGCCGGGGACGCGCCCCTGAAACTGGAATTTTCCCACCCCGTGATCCTGATCGCCGAGGACCTGACCCCCACCCAAACCGCGCAGCTCGACCTGGAACAGGTCATGGGCCTGGTGACTGTGCTCGGCGGGCCGACCTCGCACAGCGCCATCCTGGCGCGCGCCCTGGGCATTCCCGCCATGACCGCCGCGCCCCCATCCGTGCTGCAACTCGAAGCAGGCACCCTGCTCGCCCTGGACGGCTCCAGCGGCACACTGTGGGTCTCTCCGTCGGACGAGACCCAGGCGAAACTGCAAGCCGAACGCAAAAAATGGCTGGAAACCCGCCGCCAACTGGTCGAAGCCAGCCGCCAACCCGCGGTCACGCTGGACGGCCATGCCATCGAAGTGGCCGCCAACGTGGGCGGCCTGCCCGACGCCCATGCCGCGGTCAAAAACGGCGCCGAGGCCATCGGCCTGTTGCGCACCGAATTCCTGTTCCTCACTCGCAACACCGCACCCGGTGAAGAGGAACAATACCACACCCTGGCGCAGATCGCAGCCCTGATGGGGAACCGCCCGATCATCATCCGCACGCTCGACGCCGGGGGGGACAAACCGCTGGCTTACCTCGAGCAGCCCGCAGAGGCCAACCCGTTTCTGGGGGTGCGCGGGGTTCGGCTGTCCTTGCAGCATCCGGATTTGTTCCGCACACAACTGCGCGCCATCTTGCGGGCCGGCGCCGGACACCGTTTCCGCATCATGTTCCCCATGGTTGCCGACCTGGACGAATTCTTGCGCGCCCGGGAAATCTTGAATGACGTACATCAGGCCCTGGAAACCGAGGGGGTAGCGCACGCCTGGCCGGTGGAAACCGGCATCATGATCGAAGTGCCCTCCGCCGCGCTGCTGGCCGACCTTTTCGCGGCGCATGTGGACTTCTTCAGCGTGGGCACCAACGATTTGACGCAGTACACCCTGGCCGCGGAGCGCGGTAACCCGGCCCTATCCGGCTTTGCAGACGGGCTGCACCCCGCGGTGCTGCGCCTGATCCACCACACTGTGGAGGCCGCAGAACGCCACGGCAAATGGGTCGGGGTGTGCGGCGAACTGGCTGGCGACCCGCTGGCAGCCCCGGTGCTGATCGGGCTGGGGGTGAAAGAACTGAGCCTCAACCCGGCGGGCATCCCGCGCATCAAAGCCGCCGTCCGCAGCATCACGTTCGCGGCCGCCCGGCGTCTGGCCCGGCAGGTGCTGGCAGCGCCATCCGCTGCTCAGGCGCGGCAGCTTGCCGGAGATTTTCGCAAACATTAGAAAGGACCCCCCTTTGCCCATCCCGCACCACACCCAACTAGCCGCGTTTTTCGAGCAAAATCTGCCCGCTTACCTCGATCTGCTGCGCCGCATGGTGGCGATCAACAGCTTTACGGCCAACGCCGAGGGGGTGAAGAAGCTGGCCAGGTTGACCGCCGAGGCCTTTGCCCCGCTGGGGTTCGAGGCCGAATTCGTCCCCTCCGCCCGCCCGGACTACGGCGTTCACCTGGCGTTGGCCAGACCCGCGCAGGGGACACGCCAGATCGCTTTCATCTCCCACCTCGACACGGTCTATCCCCCCGAAGACGAAGAGCAAAACGATTTTCACTGGCGCGTGGAGGGGGATCGCATCTACGGCCCCG
>JALUWE010000106.1 GCA_027019845.1 Anaerolineales bacterium
TATCTGCATGCTGTGCCATTTCCTGGCAAAACATTTATGCTTTCTGGAGGATAACTGATGGCAACCGCCAACAACTGCAACGTCCCTGAAGATTTGTACTACTGGGTGCGCGAACACGTCTGGGTGCGCCCGGAGGACGACGGCACCATCACCATCGGCATGACCGACGCGGCCCAGCATCTGGCCGGTATCATCGTGACTGCCACGCCCAAAAAAGAAGGCCGCAAGGTCAAAAAAGGCCGCAGCACCGGCACGGTAGAGAGCGGTAAATGGGTCGGCCCGATCAAATCGCCGGTCAACGGCGTGATCGTGGCCGCTAACGAGGCCGTGTCCGCCAACCCCAAAATTCTGAACAGCGACCCCTACGGCGAAGGCTGGTTCGTGCGCATCCAGCCCAACGATTGGGAAGCCGATAAAGCCGACTTGCTCACCGGCCAGGAAGCCGTCACCGCCTACGAAGCTTTCCTGAAAGAAGAAGGCATCGACTGCGGCGCGTAGCGGTTTTCCGTGATTATTCGCCATGCTCTACTACGGCTGCGACATCCCCGAAGACTACTACTACCACCCGGATTACGATTGCTGGGTGCGTTTCGAGCCGGACGGCACGGCCACCATGGGCATGACCGACATCGCCCAGACCCTGGCTGGAAAAGTGCTCTACCTGCGCTTCAAACGCCCTGGCCGTAAGATCAAGGCCGGACGGAGCGCGGCCACCATCGAGAGTGCAAAATGGGTCGGCCCGTTCGTCGTACCCTTCGACGTGGAGCTGCTGGAAACCAACGAACGCACCTTCGAGCGTGATATTCTGATCGCCAACAAAGACCCCTACGGCGAAGGGTGGCTGATCAAGGTGCGCCCGGCCGATCCGGAAGCCGCGCGGCAGTCCCTGATCACCGGCCAGGAAGCCTTCGAACATTTCAAAAAGAAGATCGAAGCCAACAAAATCAACTGCTTCCGCTGTGTGGACTGAAGGGATGCTCACCTTTTCCGCCTACCAGCGGTTTGCGGCTGATTTTGCCGTGGATCGGGAGCTGATTCGGGGCTGCATGGCGGCCTGCGAACCGCTGGTGATCGAAGCCCTGTCCGTGTACGCGCAACGCGCGCTGTGGCGCGGTTCCCTGCCGGTCTACCCCCGCCTCACCACCCCGCAGGATAACGGCGGTTGGGGGCACCTCATGCCCCTGTGGTTCCAACCGCACGAGCGTCCCGTTCCCTTTCACACCCTGGACAACTGGGGCCTGTTCGCGCTGGTGTACCGCGCCAGTTTCGGCGATTCCCCGGAAGCGCAGGAGTTGGCCGCCCGCGTTTTCCATGTCCAAAACCTGGTACGCCTGGTGGCCGGGGCAGACATGCTGATCCCCTTCCTGCCCTCCACCCAGGGGCAGGGGTATTTTTTCCGGCACGGGATGCTGCCCTTCCTGCTTTCCATCCTGTGGTTCGACGAACCGACCCGCACGGACTGGCTGCGCCTGCACGAGTTGGGCGCCCGCCGCTTCGTCCAGGAACGGCAGCTGGCCGCACACCCCGACCCGATCACCTGGCTGGCCGAACGAGAGTTCGCAATCTTCGCCCGTCTGGAGCGCAACAGCATTCACCACGACCGGGAGGTGGCTGCTTTCCTGAGCGATACATCCCCGGACTCGCTTCTACATCTCTACCGCGACCTGTTCGGCGCGCTCAACCTGGGCGTGACCGCGCTGGCACACCACTACCAACCCAAACCGCTGGACGCCTGGCGCACCTGGTTCTACCAGGAGATCAGCTTCCCCTACCGCCTGCCGGAGTACGCCGCGGATGCCATCACCGCGTTCTTGAACCAAGCGCATGAATGACCGCTTCCGAAGCACCGTCCAGACCATCCACCAGGAACTGGACAGCCCGCAACCCGACCGGGAAAAACTGGCCTTGCTGGCGCGCGCCATGCGCTGGCAAGTCACCACCGAGAGGGACGTGCTCCAGGCTGTCTTGAGGCTGGGCGAGCGAGTGCGCGGCAAATCCACTCCCGGCTTTTGGGCGGTGGAACAGGCCGTATTGGAGATTTTTTGCGATCACGCCCAGGCCGAACATTTGCCGTTTCTGCTGGCCGTGTTCCGTACTCGCGGCAAACACGGCGACGACCGCCGCCGCCTGGCCCTGCAAGGGTTGAGCCGTATCGCCGCCCACACCGCGCACCAGGACGCGTTCCAGGCATTGGAATCCGGGTTGCACCATCCCAAGCAGGACACCCGCGGTTGGGCCATCGGCTTCATCGCCAGCGCGTATGCCTACCGCAACCAGCCGCTGCCCATTAGCGTCACCGAACGGTTGTGGGTGATGGCGCTGGACGACAAGAGCATGGACGTGCGCGTCGAAGCCGCCACCACCCTGGCCGAATACGGCCTGGTGCCGCCGTCGCTCGTCCAAGAGGTGATCGCCGAAGCGCAGGCGCACGAAGACCACCCATGAGCCAACCACACGCACATCCCGGCGGCATCGAAAAACTCAACGAAATGCGCCTGCTGGGCACGCTCAAGTCGCTCTCCGCGCTGCTGAGCGAACACGGCGTGGAAAAGTGGGCGGATTGGTTCGCCAGCGACCTGCGGGATTACCTGGAGGCGCAAGGCCCGCCCCGTCAGGTGGCGCGGCAGCGTGCGGTGATCGAGCATATCTTGATGGCCTTTGGCGGCATGAGCGCGTTCCGCACCCTCACGCTTCCCGATCAGCAGGCCAACCAGCGCCTGCAACAGCTCTCCGAGCAGCTCTGGCTGGCCGCCCGCGGTGTGCAGGCCTACCTCGCCAATCTGGAAGTTGATTGAAGAGCGAAAATCGCAAGTTACCCAATTACCCATCCTTCGACTACGAGCGGCTGCGCCGCCCTTCGCTCAGGATGCAATTACCCAATTACTCAATTACCCAATTACCAATCCCCATCCTTCGACTACGAGCGGACTTCGTCCACCCTCCGCTCAGGATGTAATTACCCAATTCCAAACTCGAAAGGACTTCCCATGAGAAAAATCCGCCTTCTCGACCTCGGTTCCCTCTCCCCTCTGCGCTCGCAAACCGTGTACCACGCCGCGGCGTATGCCCTCCAGGAAGATTCGCCCGACACCATCATCCTGGTCAACTCCAACCGGCCCTACGTGTGCATCGGCTTTCACCAGGACCTGGAGAAAGAAGTGGACCTGGACTTTTGCCGGGCGCATGATTTGCCCGTGCTGCGCCGCGAAGTGGGCGGCGGCGCGGTCTACCTGGACGACAACCAGGTCTTCACCCAGTGGATTTTCCAACCCGATCATTTGCCCGCCTCCCTGGAGGAGCGTTTCGAACTCTACATTCGTCCGCTGGTCGAGACCTACCAGGCCCTGGGCATCGACGCCTACCACCGCCCGGTCAACGACATCCATGTGGGCGGCAAGAAGATCGGCGGCACGGGCGCAGCACAGATGGGCCGCGCCGAAGTGGTGGTCGGCAGCCTGATGTTCGATTTCGACAAGGCCACCATGGCCAAAGTGCTCAAAGTGCCCTCCGAGAAGATGCGCGACAAAATCTTCGAAAGCCTGGAGCAGTACATGACCACCATGCGCGAGCTGCTCGACGAACCGGTAGACCGCCAGGCCGTCAAAGACCTGTACATCCAAAAGTGCGCCGAGGCTCTGAACGCCGAGATCGTGCCCGGCGAGTGGACGGAAGAAGAAGAGCGCATCGCCACAGAACTGGACGCCCGCTTCACCTCCGATGAATGGCTCTACCAGAAAGGCGGCCTGCGCCAGATCGGCGTCAAAATTCACGAAGATGTGCGCGTGGTGGAGGCGGCCTTCAAGGCTCCCGGCGGCTTGATCCGAGTGACCGCCCGCCTGCGCGAGGGCCGCATCGACGATCTCTCCATCAGCGGCGACTTCACCGTGTTGCCTGCCTTCGCCATCGGCTCGCTGGAGCAGGCCGTGCGCGGCCTCAGCGCCCGCCGCGACTCGCTCGTCAGCCGCATCCAGGAGGTCTACCGCGCCCTGAACATCCAATCCCCCGGCGTCACCCCCGAAGACTTCACCACCGCCATCCTCAACGCCGCCGGCTGATACACACCTCACTGACCACTGAATACTGAATACTGAACACTGACCACTGAACCATGCCCACCCACCTCACCATCTACTCCGATTTCCTCTGACCGTTCTGCTACGTCGGCCAGGCGCGGGCCGAGCGATTACAGCGCGAATACGATGTGGTCGTCAACTGGCTTCCGGTCGAGATTCACCCGGAAATACCGCCGGAAGGATTGCAGTTGCCCGCGCACGTTCGGGCGCACTTCGGCGGCGCGTCCGAGTATTTGCGCCAGCAAGCCCAAGAGGCCGGGATGGAAATGGTGGTGCCGGAAGTGATCCCCAACTCCCGCCGCGCGCTGGAAGCCGCGGAATATGCCCGCGAACAGGGCAAACACCCCGCGTTCCACAAAGCCGTATTTCACAAACTGTACGCTGAAGGCCAGGACATCGCCCGCTGGGAAGTGCTGCGCGACGCGGCCGAGATGGTCGGGTTAGATTCCAATGAGATGCAACGCAAAACCGGGAGCGGTGCTTACACAGCCTTCGTAGACGCGCAAAAAGCCCGCCTGATCTCCCTGGGCGCCACCGGTGTTCCCCTCTTCGTTTTCGACGACAAATACGTCATCATCGGCCTGCGCCCGTATGAGGCCTTTCAAGAAGTCATGGCGCATTTGAGCAAGGAGAAGGGAGTAAGGAGTAAGGAGTAAGGAGTAAGGAGAAGGGAGCCACTCCCTATCCCTAATCCCTATCCCTAATCCCTATCCCTATCCCTATCCCTATCCCTATCCCCATCCCCATCCCTATCCCTATCCCCTCTCTCTATCGTTTCATTATGGACGTCTCAGACGAGTCCCGAACCGCCATTCTCCAATGGTGCCAATACCACTACGGGGACAATCTGGTGGGCCTGGCGTTTTTTGACCCGCGGATAGCTGACCCTCACTATCCGAGCGGGGATATCAACGTCTTGCTGATCGTGCGGTCTGCGCCTGCTGAGGCCCGGGAGCGGTACGATGTGGTTGCCGAGGAACTGGTCAAAAACCTGATACCGGAGAAGAGCCTGACCTGCCGCATCCAGACAGCCGGTGAATTGTACGATCTGGTGATGTTGCGATTGCCCCTGGCGGAGATTTATCTCACTGAACTTGAAATTGTCTACGATCCTCACAATGTGTTGCACAACGCGCGTGTAACGTTGTCAGAAGGGACGTAGCGATGTCCAACACGCTGGTAGTCGTGACGCGCAACCCCCTGGTGCAGCGCAACCTGGAGCGCATCGCCGCGCAGATGGGGCTGGCATACGAACGGGGGGAATCCTTCGAGCGGGTGGCGGCGCGGCCGGACGCGCCTCTGGCGGTGGTGGTCGAACTGGAGGCCGCAGGCGCGTTGGAGGCAGTGGGGCGCATGGCCGAACAATGGCCGCGCACCCTGCTGGCGGGTTTCGTCTCGCTGCCCGATCCGGATTTGTGGCTGGCGGGGGAGCGGGCCGGCTGCCATCTGGTTGCCACGCGCGGCGCGCTGCCCGCACAACTGCGCAAAAAACTGCAACGCTGGAAAGAACAGCCCGGGGGACGGTTGCTGCGCTTGTTCAGCCTGGCCGACGTTGCCGGGCGCCTGGGGCTGGTGCAGCGGCTGGAAGACACCCCCGTCGGCCCGCTGGCGATCTACCACATCGGCGGGGTGGTCTATGCCGCGCAGGATACCTGCCCGCACGCCGGCGCGCAGCTCTCTCGCGGGGAACTCAGCCTGGACCACGCGGTGATCACCTGCCCCCAACACGGCAGCCGCTTCGACGTGCGCACCGGTGAACGCCTGCGCGGCCCGGCAGATTTGGGCATCCGAACCTTCCGCGTGGTGATCGAAAACGCGGAAGTGTTCTTGCAGTTGGAATAACGGTTTTGGCACAGAGATGTTCATGGAAATGCACCGCTCGTGTACCCTTGTACCCTTCTAATCGAGGAGCGAGAATGAACTTTGGCTTCGTCATCGACAACCGCAAATGTATTGGCTGCCATGCCTGCTCCACGGCCTGCAAATCCGAAAACGAAGTGCCGTTGGGCGTCAACCGCACCTGGGTCAAGTATGTGGAAACCGGCCTGTACCCGAACGTGCGCCGCCACTTTCAGGTCACTCGCTGCAACCACTGCGCCAACCCGCCCTGTGTGCGCATCTGCCCGGTCACGGCCATGTACCAGCGCGCCGACGGCATCGTCGAATTCGATTCCGGGGTGTGCATCGGCTGCAAGGCGTGTATGCAGGCCTGCCCCTACGACGCCATCTACATCGACCCGGATACCGGCACCGCGGCCAAGTGCCACTTCTGCGCGCACCGCACCGATCTGGGGCTGGAACCCGCCTGCGTGGTGGTCTGCCCGGTACACGCCATCATCGCCGGGGACATGGACGACCCGAACTCCGAGATCAGCCGTGTGCTGGCGGCCAACCACGTCACCGTGCGCAAACCCGAACAGGGCACCGCGCCCAAACTGTTCTACATCGACGGTAACGACCTCGCCATGCACCCCACCGCAGTGCCGCGCACCCCGGAAACGTTCCTGTGGGCCGACGTGCTTCCACTCCACGACGGAGGACCGAAGACGGAAGACCGAAAACCGTCCCCGGCCCCCGGTCCCCGCTCCGATCCGCAAGGCATACCCCGGAACGGCCCCATCCAGATCGGCGGGCGCATGGCCGAACACATGGTGCAGGTGGCCTACAACGCGCAGCACAAAATCCCCTGGCACTGGCCTGTCCCGGCCTATTTGGTGACCAAGGGCATTGCCGCCGGGGTCTTCATGTTCCTCAGCCTGGGCGCGATTTTCAACCTGTTCCCCTTCGATGGGCTGACCTACGTGGTCGGCGGGCTGCTCAGCCTGGTCTTCATCGCCATCACCACCGGCCTGCTGGTGTACGACCTCGACCGCCCGGAACGGTTTTTCACCATTTTGCTGCGGCCCCAGTGGAAAAGCTGGCTGACGCGCGGCGCGTTCATCCTGGTCGGGTTCTCGACTCTGATCGGGGTGTGGTGGCTGGCCGAGTTGGGCGCGCTGCTCGGCTGGTGGGGCGCGGTCCCGCCGGGAGTGCGCGGCGTGGTCTTCTGGCTGGGGCTGCCCCTGGCTGCGGGGGTCGCGGTCTACACCGCGTTTCTGTTCGCTCAGGCCGAGGGCCGCGACCTGTGGCAGAGCACCCTGTTGCCGGTGCATTTGCTGGTGCAGGCCTTCATGGTGGGCAGCGGCGTGTTGCTGCTGGTGGATTTGTTCGTGGACACCCCGCCGGGGTTTGCTCCCCTGGCGCGCGGCGTGTTCGCGGCCGCGTTGGTGGTGGACTTGCTCGTCACCCTGTTCGGCGAGTTCGGGATGCCGCACGCCAGCGAGGTGGCGGCCCGCGCCGCGCACGACATCAGCCACGGCCACTACAAGAACCATTTTTGGTGGGGCGGCATCGTGTTGGGCCACGTTGTCCCGCTTGGGCTGCTGTTCTTCGGCCAACCGCTGCTGGCCGCGGCCGCGGGGGTGGCAGCCGTTATCGGGCTGTACGCCTTCGAGTACGCCTTTGTGATGGCCCCCCAGGAGGTGCCCAATTCATGAGTGTGTTATCATCCAAACCGGATCGGCCTGCGTAATATTGAGGTAACAGATGACCGGAGAACCCTCCCCCTTTCGAGCGGCCATCGAGGCGGTCGAGAAAGAAATTTTGCTTCTGGCAGTTGGCACACACGACGAGGTGTATTGATGTCGGTAAACCAAAAACGCGTTTCTTCCCTCCTCTCCACCATGCTGCGCCTGGGCGCGCCGGGTGACCACCGCGCCGCGGCCCGGGAGATCACCAACGTAGCGGGCGAAGCCATGCCCGCGTTCGGCGAAACCAACCTGATGCCTGAGAGCGTGCCGCTGGAGACCGTGATTCACCCCGACGGGCGCATGAGCCAGTACCCGCCCCCGGAAAAGTGGGACGACTGGGTGGAGTGGGACCCGAAGGCCTGGCCGCGCAAGGTCGCCCGGCGTTACACGCTGGTGCCGACCGTGTGCTTCAACTGCGAGAGCGGCTGCGGCCTGCTGGCCTACGTGGACAAAACCAGCTTCGAGATCAAGAAATTCGAAGGCAATCCCGCGCACCCCGGCAGCCGCGGGCGCAACTGCGCCAAAGGCCCGGCCACCCACAACCAGATTTACGACCCCGAACGCATCCTCTACCCCCTCAAACGCGTCGGCAAGCGCGGGGAGGGCAAATGGCAGCGCGTCTCCTGGGACGAAGCCCTGGAAGACATCGCGGCCCGGATGCGCGCCAGCCGCCAGAAACGCCGCGATGGGATCATGTACCACGTCGGGCGCCCCGGCGAAGACGGCTACACCAACCGCTGCATCACCGCCTGGGGCGTGGATGGCCACAACAGCCACACCAACATCTGCTCCAGCGGCGCGCGCGCCGGCTACTTCTTCTGGGGCGCGTTCGACCGTCCCAGCCCGGACCACACCAACGCCCGCGTCATCCTGCTGATCTCCAGCCACCTGGAAACCGGCCACTATTTCAACCCCCACGCCCAACGCATCATCGAAGGCAAGATGAAAGGCGCGAAGATCATCACCTTCGACCCGCGTTTGAGCAACACCGCCAGCCGCAGCGACGTGTGGCTGCCCACCTGGCCTGGCAGCGAGGCCACTGTGCTGCTCGCCATCGCCAACTACCTGATCCAAAACGACCTGTACGACAAAGCGTTCGTCCGCAGGTGGGTCAACTGGAAAGAAACTTTGCAGGCTATTCGCGATTCGAGATTAGAGATTGGTCAAGACCACGAATCCCTGATCTCGAATCTCGACTCTCTAACATTCGAGGCCTTCGACCGCGTCCTCAAAGCCCTCTACGCGGAATTCACCTTCGAGCGCGCCGCGCAAGAAGCCCAGGTGCCCGTCGAGCGCATCCGGGAGGCCGCAGAACTGGTCGCCAACTGCGACGGCAAACTGGCCACCCACACCTGGCGCAGCGCCAGCATCGGCAACCTGGGCGGCTGGCAGGTGGCGCGTTGCCTGTTCTTCCTCAACGTGCTGACCGGCAGCGTGGGCACCAAAGGCGGCACCGCGGGGAACTCGTGGAATAAATTCGTACCCAAACCCTTCAAAGTGCCCGAACCCTTCAACGCCTGGAACGAATTGCACATCCCCCACGAGTGGCCGCTGGCTTTCTATGAGATGAGCTTCCTGCTGCCGCACTTCCTCGAAGAGGGCCGCGGCGAAATCGACGTGTATTTCACCCGCGTCTACAACCCGATGTGGATCAACCCCGACGGCTTCATGTGGCTCAAAGCCCTGCAAGACGAGCAAAAGATCAAGCTGCACGTCGCCCTCACCCCCACCTGGAACGAATCCGCCTGGTTCGCGGACTACGTGCTGCCGATGGGCCACGCCGGTGAGCGCCACGACCTGGTCAGCCAGGAGACCCACGCCGGGCAGTGGATCGCGTTCCGCCAGCCGGTGCGCCGCGTCGCGCTGGAGCGCGCCGGTAAGAAAGTGCGCTTCACCTACGAGGCCAACCCCGGCGAAGTGTGGGAGGAGAACGAGTTCTGGATCGAGCTTTCCGCACGCATGGACCCGGACGGCTCTCTGGGCATCCGCCAGTGGTTCGAAAGCCCTTACCGCCCCGGCGAGATCATCACCGTCGAAGAGTATTACCGCTGGATATTCGAGAACAGCGTCCCCGGCCTGCCCGAAGCCGCAGCCAAAGAGGGCCTCAGCCCGTTGGAATACATGCGCAAATACGGCGCGTTCGAGGTCACCGCGCAGAATTATGTCCCTTACGAAAAGGTAATTAGTGATTTAGCAACCGATAATTCGGTAATTGGTAATTCAGTAATTGGTAGTTCAGTTACTGATAATGGTGACGGCGAACCCCCCAACAACCAATTACCAATTACCAATTACAAAATCGATGCTCTCGACCGCATCCACCAGGACGACAAAGTGATCGGCGTGATGGTGGACGGCGAACCCAAAGTCGGCTTCAACACGCCCTCACGGCGGTTGGAATTCTACTCCTCCACGCTGGCCCAATGGGGCTGGCCCGAAAAAGAATACGTCATTCCCTGGCCGCTCAAGAGCCACGTCCACCCCGACAACATCGACCGGGAAAAAGGCGAAATGCTGCTGCTGCCCAACTTCCGGCTGCCCACGCTGATCCACACCCGCTCGGCCAATGCCAAATGGCTGTACGAGATCAGCCACAAGAACCCGGTCTGGATGCATCCCTCGGACGCGGAACGCCTGGGCGTGCGCACCGGCGACCTGGTGCGGGTGGACACCGAGATCGGCTATTTCGTGGACAAGGTGTGGGTCACGGAGGGCATCAAGCCGGGGGTGATCGCCATGAGCCACCACCTGGGCCGCTGGCGCTTGCAGGAGGACATGGGCGTCAACCGCGGCGCGTCCAACCTGGCCGCGCTGGAAGAGGACGGCAAAGGCGGCCACAAACTCAACGTCATCCACGGCGCGCGCGCCTGGCAGTCCAGCGACCCCGACACCAGCCGCATCTGGTGGGAGGAGGTCGGCGTCCACCAAAACCTGACCCACGCGGTACACCCCGACCCGATCAGCGGCGCGCACTGCTGGCTGCAAAAAGCGGTCAACGTGCGCAAGGCCAAACCCGGCGAAAAATACGGTGAAGTCTGGGTGGACACCAACCGCTCGATGGCGGTTTATCGCCAGTGGGTGTCCCTCACCCGCTCCGCAGTGGACCACAGCCCGAACGGCGAGCGGCGCCCCTACTGGCTCAAACGCCCCCTCAAACCCGTGCGGGAGGCCTACAAATTACCCGCAAAACCGTTTGGAAGATGAGCCGTGGCATTGGTACGTGAACCCCTCGCCGTTGATGTTCGACAATGGCCGAGAGACGATTTTCGCTTCCTGATGCGCCCCTTCGAGATACTCAGGGGGTATCGCCGCGAGTATTTGCGCGCCGACCTCGTGGCCGGGCTGACGGTCGCGGTGGTGTTGCTGCCCCAGGCGATTGCCTACGCGCTGATCGCGGAGCTGCCCGCCGAGGCTGGGTTGTACGCCGCGGTGATCGCGGGCATTGCCGGCGCGTTGTGGGGATCGTCCAAACACCTGCAAACCGGCCCGACCAACGCGGCCTCGCTGCTGGTGCTGACCACCCTGCTGCCCATCTTGCCGCCCGGCACCCCTGAGTACATCGCCGCGGCCAGCCTGATGGCGATCATGGTGGGGGCTATTCGCTTTTCGATGGGGATGCTGCACCTGGGGATTCTCGCCAATTTCGTCTCGGATTCCGTGATCATCGGCTTCACCGCCGGCGCGGGCATCCTGATCAGCGCCAACCAATTGCGCCATCTGTTCGGACTGTCGGTGCCCGGCTCCCCATATCTGTTCAACACCCTGCAAGCTGTGGTGCTCAACCTGTCTCACACCCACGCCTTGAGCCTGATCCTGGGGCTTGGCACGGTGATGGTGGTTTTGCTGCTCAAACGCTTCAAACCTCACTGGCCCTCCGCACTGATCAGCATGGCGCTGGCCTCGGTGATCGTGGGTGTTTTCCATCTGGAGGCGCAGGGCGTCAAAGTGCTGGGAGAGCTGCCGCGCAGCCTGCCGCCATTGAGTGATTTTTCCCTCTTTCGGACGGAGTGGGTGGGACAGATGGCGGTGGGCGCGTTCGCGGTGGCGGCCATTGGCCTGGTGGAGGCCACCTCGATTGCCCGTTCCATCGCGGCCCAAAGCGGGCAGTACGTCAGCAGCAACCAGGAGTTCGTCGGGCAGGGCATGGCGAACATGGCTGCCGGGCTGTTTTCCGGCTACACCTGTTCGGGTTCGTTCATCCGCTCTTCGCTCAATTACGCCTCGGGCGCGAAAACGCAGATGGCGAGCGTGTTCTCGGGGCTGATTGTGTTGGCCGCCGCGCTGGCCTTTGCCCCTCTGACCGCCTATCTGCCGCGCACTGCCTTGGCCGGTGTACTGATCGTCACGGCCTATGGTATGATCGACCGTAAAGAAATGCGGCGGATCTGGAACGCCTCGCGCGGCGATAGCCTGATCATGCTGGCGACGCTGGGCTCCACCCTGGTGTTGCCGCTGCAATACGCGGTGTTGGCCGGGGTGATCGTCTCCTTCGTGCGCTACGTGATCAAAACCTCTACCCCGCTGGTCTATCCGGTGGTGCCCAGTGACAACTTCCGGCATTTCGTGCAGCACGAAGACCAGCCGTTTTGCCCGCAATTGGGCATCATCACCATCAGCGGTTCGTTGTACTTCGGCGCAGCCCATCACGTGGAAAAGGTGATCCGCGCCGAACTGGACAAATATCCCGAACAAACCCATTTGTTACTGCGGATGCACCTGGTGGACCATTGCGATGTGAGCGGGATTCACATGCTGGAGTCTCTGGTGCGGATGCGGCGCAAAGTAGGCGGGGATGTGTTTCTTTCTGGGGTGCGGCCGTTGGTGCGGCAACAAATGGAACTGCTGGGGTTCGACAAGTTTTTGAGCAGCGATCACTTTTTCGCGCGCGAGGATGCGATTGCCTACCTCTTCCATCACGTGCTCAGCCCGGAAATCTGCATCTACGAGTGCCCGGTGCGGGTGTTTGCCGAGTGCCAGGCGCTGCCCAAATACGACTACCGCTCGAACCTGCCGGTCTCGTTCAGTTTCGACGAACACCACATCGATTCCCTGCTGCCCAGCGAGTTGCAGTCCAAATTGACCGAAAACGGCCAGGTCTTGGTGCTGGCAGACGTGCGGGAAGAAAAAGAGTACCAGGAGGGGCACATCTCTCAGGCCTGCCTGATCCCCATGCGTCACATTGCGGTCAAAGGCAAGAATTTGCCCCGCGATTGCCCGATTGTGCTGGTGTGCCGCACCGGACGGCGCAGTATGTTGGCTGCTCATATTTTGAAAGACATGGGCTATTCCCAGGTGTACAACCTGGAGGGCGGGATGCTGGCCTGGAAAGCCGCGGGCTACCCCGTGGCGGTAGAGTGAGGGGATAGACAGGGGACACTCTCGACCGGTGAGACCCATCAGACAAACCCGACAACTCAGACAACTCAGACAAGTCAGACCACTCAGACAAGTCAGACAAATCAGACAAGTCAGACAAACCCGACAAACAGGAGGCAGTACATGTGGTTCAAACAAATCGTACGGGAGGAGACAGGATGTGCAGCATACATGGTCGGTGCGGACAACGGCGAGTGCGCGGTGTTCGACCCGTTGTGGGACATCGAGCCATACCTGGAGGCGGCGCGCGACAAGGGCGCCCGCATTCGTTACATCATCGATTCGCATAGCCATGCAGATCACGTCTCTGGCGCGCGGCGGCTGGCCGCGGAGACCGGCGGGGAACTGATCCTGCCCGAGCTGGCCGACATCACCTACGAAGCCCGCCGCGTGCGCGATGGGGATGTGTTGGAGATGGGGGAGGTCTCTCTGGAGATCGTCCACGTGCCCGGCCATCGCCCGGAGCAGATCAACCTGCTGGTATACGATCACAGCCGGGGGGAGGAACCGTGGTGCATTCTGACCGCGGACTTCCTGCTGGTGGGCGACGTGGCACGGCCCGACCTGGCGCAGGGCGGTGTGGAGGGCGCGCAGGTGATGTTCGATCAGGCCCTGCCGCGCATTGCCGGGCTGCCCGATTTCGTCGAGGTCTACCCGGGACACGTGGCCGGATCGACTTGAGGGCGCGTCACCAGTGGCAAGTTTGTCACCACCCTGGGATACGAACGCCGCTACAACCCGGCCTTGCAATTCGACGACCGGGAAGCATTCATCGCTTTTATGAACGAGGGCCAGCCTTCCCGCCCGGCCAACGTGCTCAACATCGTGGCGATCAATCAGGGCAAACAGCCGCTCAGCATGAGGCTGCCCCACGTGCAGCCCCGCCAGCCCGAGGAAGTTGCCCGTATGATCGAGCAAGGCGTGCTGATCGTGGACGCGCGCTCCCCCGCGGAATTCGGGTCCGCACACATCCCCGGCGCCATCAACATCCAGCTTGCCAGCCCGGAGTTCGAGCAGCGCGTGGGCTGGGTGTTGCCGGAGGGCCGGGATTTCATCCTGGTGCTGGCGGATGAACACCTGGCGCGGCGCGCGGTGCACAACCTGGCCTTCATCGGCCTGGAACGCCGCGTGGCAGGTTTCCTGGATGGCTGCATGGAGGCCTGGCTGGATGCCGGTTTGCCCTACCGCTCCGTGCCCCAGATCACCGTCCGGCAGCTCTACGAACGTTTGCAGCACAACAATCTCAAGGTGCTGGATGTGCGCGAGCGCTCTGAATGGGAAGAAGGCCACATCGCCGGTGCCCAACAGATGAGCTACAAACAACTGCGCACCGGTTTGG
Source organism: Anaerolineales bacterium (assembly GCA_027019845.1). Classification (GTDB taxonomy): domain Bacteria; phylum Chloroflexota; class Anaerolineae; order Anaerolineales; family JABWBV01; genus JALUWE01. The sequence goes on from JALUWE010000106.1 coordinate 14,358, forward strand.
AGAGCCTCGACCTCTCCCCCCAGGATCAAGTGGCGGTGATCTGCGCCGGAGGCTACCGCTCCAGCACGGCCACGGGGATATTGTTGCAGCACGGCTTCGAGAACGTGTTGAACGTCACCGGCGGTATGACGGCCTGGCGCGCCGCGAAGTTGCCCATGCTGGACGGGCAGGGGAACGTCTGTGCCATCTGACCGGCAGGCGCTGGCGTTCAGCCACACGTACGCGCTGTTCGCCCAGCTTTACCTGCGCGGCCCGGTAGCCGAACTGCGCACGTACGTGCAGGCGATCCCGGAGTTATCCGCCGCGCTGGAGGACAAACCCGCGGCGGAGCACGCGGCAGACCACTACGGCCTGTTCGGCCTGAACGTTTTTCCTTACGAAAGCGTGTTTTTGGACCCGGCTAACACCCTGGGTGGTGCTGTGACCCACGGTGTGGCCGGGTTCTACGCGCAGGCTGGTTTCGAGTGCGCTGAGAACACCGCCGATCACCTGGGCTGCGAGCTTGCGTTGCTCTCGTTTTTGTGCGCGGCGGAGGTCGAAGCGGGCAACCTCCCCGAACAGGAGCGGGCGCGCGGGCTGCAACAGCACTTCCTGCACCGTCATCTGCTGCGCTGGCTGCCCGCGTTCGTACAGGCCGTGCGCCAGCAGGGGCAGGCGTTTTACCGCGCGTTGGCCGCGTTGACGCTGGAGGTGGTTTGCAGCCATGTGGAGACGCTGGGCGCGGGCCTTACCTTCCACGCGCCTTTCGTGTTACCTGACCCCCCGGCTTTGCTCGATGACCCGCACACCGGCCTGAAGGAGATCGCCGCCTATCTGACCACCCCGGCACACAGCGGCCTGTTCCTCAGCCGGGACGACATCGGCAGGCTGGGACGGGGGCAAAACCTGCCGCGCGGCTTTGGCGGGCGGCGGCAGATGCTCACCAACCTGTTGCGCGCGGCCGCGGAATACGACCGTTTGCCGCACTTGCTGGCAGATTTGCGTGGCCTGACGGGGGAGTGGGCCGCGTTCTGGGGGGAAATGGCGACCCGTCCCGGGTTGGCCGCCATCGCGGCGGTGTGGGGGGAACGATTGGAAGCCACCCAGGATTGCCTGGAGCGCATCGCGGCCGCGCTCAAATCACCCCCTGCTGTCTGAGTTGCGTCACCCGCTCCGGGCCTAGCCCCAACCAATCGTGCAGCACCTGCTCGGTGTGTTCCCCCAACCCCGGCGGGGGCGCGCTCACCGCGCCCGGGGTGCCGGAAAGTTTGATCGGGATGCCGGTCACCCGTATGGGGCCGGCTTTGGGGTGCTGCAAGGGGACGACCATTTGGCGGTGGATGGTTTGGGGGTGTTCCAGCACTTCGCCCACGGATTGAATTCTGCCGCACGGGATGCCTGCCGGGCGCAGCAGCTCTTCCCATTCCTGCGCGCTGCGGGTCAACATGAGCGGTTCGATGATCTCGTTCAGCGCGGCGCGGTGCCGGACGCGCAGGGGGTTGGTGCGAAAGCGTTCGTCTTCGAGCAGTTCTTCCAAGCCCGCGGCGCGGCAGAAGGCCTGCCAGATGCGGTCGTTGCCGCAGCCCAGGTTGAAGTAGCCGTCTTTGCAGCGGTAGGTCTGGTAGGGCGCGATGGAGGGGTGCTGGTTGCCCATGCGGGTGGGGCTTTGGCCGGTAGCGAAGTAGATGCCCGCCTGGTAGGTGAGCAGCGATACCTGGCAGTCGAGCAGGGCGATGTCTATCTTTTGGCCGCGGCCGGTTTGCTGCCGTGCGATCAAGGCCAGCAGGATGCCCTGGAACGCGTTCATCCCCGCGATGATGTCGGCCTGGGAAGTGCCGACTTTGTAGGGCGGCCCGTCCGGATCGCCGGTCAGGCTGGCGATGCCGCCCTCGCCCTGGACGATCAGGTCGTAGCCGGGCAGGTGCGCGTTGGGGCCGGTGTGGCCGTAGCCGGAGATCGAGCAGTAGATCAGCCGGGGGTTGATCTGGCCGGCTTGTTGGTAGCCGAAGCCCAGTTTTTCCAGCGTACCAGGCCGGAAGTTTTCCACCAGCACATCGGCCTGCTCGATCAGGCCGCGCAGGATGTTCTGGCCGTCCGGGTGCTTGATGTTCAGCGTCAGGCTGCGCTTGTTGCGGTTGACGCTCAGGAAATACGCGCTTTCGCCGTTGACGAAGGGGGGGCCGTAGCCGCGCGTGTCGTCGCCTTTGCCGGGGCGTTCTACTTTGATCACCTCCGCGCCCATGTCGGCCAGCAGCATGGTGCAGTAGGGGCCGGCCAGCACGCGGCTGAGGTCGAGGACTTT
>JALUWE010000107.1 GCA_027019845.1 Anaerolineales bacterium
GGGGGCTGCTCAGGAGAGGAAGGAAGAAGTGGAAGCGGGTTAGATGAAGATGATCTGCGCGTCTTCGCTGAATTCGATGAACTCCATGGCGCCGATCACGCCGTCCACCTGGGGAAGGAGGTCTTTCTCGTCCAGGTCCATCATGTCGGCGGACATTTTGCAGGCCCAGATGCGGGCGCCGGCGTCGTGGACCATTTCCAGGAATTCGCGCACCGGTGGGAAGCCCAGCTCGCTGATCTCTTTGCGCATCATGGCGGTTGCCATGGCCGACATGCCGGGTAGGCCGCCCACCATGGTGGGGATGTGGAATTTGGGGTGCAGGTTGGGGTTGCCCACGGTGGCGACGTGCAGGTTGTCCACCTTGCTCTCGGTGATGATGTCCATGCCCCAAAAGGTGAAGAACAGATCGACCTCGACGCCGCTCATGCGGGCTGCATTGGCCAGGATCAGCGGCGGGTAGGCCATGTCCAATGAGCCTTTGGAGCAGATGATGCACAGTTTGCGGGTTTTGGGTTTTTTGCCGTTGCCTGTCTTTTTCGTCAGGCCGAGGATTTTTTCGCGGTTGGATGCCATTGCGGACTCCTTTCGGTTTCGTCTGATTAGTCTGGGTGGTCTGACTAGTCTGATTGGTCTGATTAGTCTGAGTGGTCTGATTAGTCTGATTAGTCTGAGTGGTCTGACCAGTTCGACAAGTTAGACCAGTTAGACCAGTTCGACAAGTCAGACCACTTCGACAACTTAGATGCAACCGGTGGGTTTCTTCAATCCGGCGATCTTGGCCGCGATTTTGGCCGGGCCGCCGGGGAAAAGTTTGTAGATCTCTTTGGTCGTGATGCCGGTTTGTTTGGTGATGCGGCGCAGGGTGGGGGATTCGCCGGTTTCTGCGAAGTCCTTGCGGGCGAAGTTGATCACCTGCCAGTGTTTGTCCGTCAGCTCGATGCCGAGCACGTCGGCGATTTCCTGCGCCAGTTCCGGCGTCCAGGTGTTGGGATCGACCAGAAAGCCTTCGTCGTCGAATTCAACGGTTTCGAGAATGTCGATGGTTGCGGTGGTCATGTCAGAAACTCCTTTCTGTTGGGTGGTTCTTGTTGAGGGGTGGGTAGTTTGCACGTTATTTCTTGCTTCTCACCTGGTTCTTGGCTGCGTGGCGCTTGCAGTGCTGTAGAGCCGCGCTCAATTCGGTACCTCCACATGGGGTTGGTCGGCCAGCACTTTGAGCATGTTCAACAGGCGTGCCATGCCTTTGCGCACTTTGGGATCGCCCAGTTCTCTCAGCAATCCCCAGGTGGTCAGTTCGTCTGCCGGGGGTTCTTCCTGAATGGTGTTGACAGCCTGGTTGGCGATAGCCAGCACCTCGGGTTGGGTCATGTTCTTGATGGTGGTCAGGATGGTGACGATGTTGTCGCCCAGGGCGCGCACGTCTTCTTCGCTGAACTCGGTGACGATGCGTTCCAGGACGTAGCCGGCCTCATGGGCGAAGGCGAAGTAGCCCTGGCGTTCGAGTTGATCCAGTTTCTCGACCACGTTGTTGAACACCTGTTTGCCCAGCCCTGCGCTCTCATCCGCCAGGTCCATCAGCCCTTCCAGCCGGTCGAGCAGTTTGATCAGCAGCGGGATGTCGCGCAGCAAGCGTTTGAGCAGGAAGAGCAGGTCTTCGACCTCGAAATCGCTGCCGATCTCGGCCAGCTCGTCAATCGAGAGCTTGAACATGTGGTTGAAGATCGGGACAAGGTCCTGTTTGAGTTCGTCGAAGGCCTGAAGCCGTTTGCGCTGCGCCTCCAACTGCTCGTTCATATACACGACCTGGCTGGTCAGCAGATCGATTTTTTGTTCCAGGGTGACCAGATCGGTGCTCATCTCGACCTCCTACACCCACTTGCCTGCCATGCTCAACTGGGAGGTGAAAGGCAATTCTTCGCCCTTCAGCAGGAGGTTCCAGTACATCCAGCGGAACATCATCTTGCCCCAGTGGTTGGCGGCGGATTCTTTCAGCAAAGAGAAGGGGCCAAAGCCTGGCAGCGGGAACTTGCCCGGCAGCGGTTCGACGTCGTAGTTGAAGTCGATCAGGATACCCTTCTCAAAGCCGGATTCGATGAAGCAGTTGGCGTGGCCGTCGAACTTGGGCAGCGGGGGCAGCCCTTCGATGTAGCGCAGCACGTTGTCGATCAACACGTCCAGCATAAAGTGCGCCACCGAACCCGCTTTGGAGGTGGGCGCGTTGCCCGCATCGCCGATCACCCAGATGTTCTCCCAGCTTTTGGATTGCAGGGTGTATTTGTCGATGGGTACGAAATCCAGCTCGTCACCCATCTCCGAGCGGGCAATCACGTCCGAGCCTTTATTGGTCGGGACAGTGACCAGCAGGTCGTATTCGATTTCGCGCTCGTCGTAGGAGATGATCTTGTTTTTGGAGCTATCCACCTCCATGATGTTGTAGTCCGGTTCCAGGTAGATGCCCTTTTCTTCGAGCATGTTGCCGAGAATGCCGGAGGCCCGGGGCTTGGTGAACGCGCCCGGCAGAGGGGTGGCGAACACCAGCTCCACCTTGTCACGGATGCCGCGCTCGTGGAAGAACCAGTCTGCCAGGAAGAGGAACTCCAGCGGCGCGACCGGGCACTTGATGGGCATTTCGGTGATGTTCAGCACCAGGCGCCCGCCCTTCCAGAATTTCAGGAAGCGGGACAACTTGGTAGCTCCCTCCAGGGTGTAGAAATCGAAGATGTTTTTGTGCCAGCCCCCGTTGACCATGCCTTCGGTTTCTTCGGGGTGGATGTGGCTGCCGGTGGCGATCACCAGGATGTCGTAGTTGATCACCTTGTTGTCCTTCATCAGGCGCACCCGGTTCTTTTCGGGTTCGATCACCTCGATGTCGGAGATGATCACCTCCACGCGGCGGGGGAGGAAGTCGCGCTTGGGCTTGACCACGTCCGGTGCGTTGTAAATCCCAAAGGGGATGAACAGGAAGCCGGGTTGGTAATAGTGGGTTTCGTCGCGGTCGACGATGATGATGCGCCATTCCAGGGGATCGAGCAGCGCGGCCATTTTGTTGGCCACCATCGTGCCGCCCGTCCCTGCCCCGAGGATTAGAAAAGTCTTCATTGCAAATCTCCTGATTGTAGTGCTAGTATTGGATTTCGTTGGTGGTAAAGTCTTGCCTGGCCTGAGTGACCAGGGAGGCCTGTTGGGCCAGCCGGTCCGCCAGCACAGTGCGCAGCAAGTCCAGCGCTTTGATCACGCGCTCGTCTACCAGCGTGTAATATACGGATTGCCCTTCGCGTTCGGCGTGTACCAGCCCGCGCTCGCGTAACACCTTGAGATGCCGGGAAACGGTTGGCTGCGGCAATGCCAGTTTTTCCACCAGAGAGGTGACGTTGCTGGGGCCTTCCGCCAAAAGGTACAGGAGCAAAATCCGGTTGGAATCCGCCAGTGCCGCGCAAATGTTGGCGTGCAGCTGGTTGATTTCTTGTGCCAGGGTGAGGGTTTTCATCGGTCATCCTTTTATGCGTATATTTGTATATCCTTTTGTGAAAATTGTAACGAAAAATCCTCCCGAAAGTAGTGAACTTTGTCCCGTGTTTTGTGGGACAGATGACCTTTTGTTCTGTACTCAGAGCGAAGAATCTCGGCGATGTTGGGGGGGGATGTTGGACGGATGACCGGGGACGGGGGACGGATGACAGGGGACGGTTGTTCGGGGCGTGGTTATTGGTGGTCGGGGCGACCGGCCGGTCGCCCCGACGGTCGCTACGCTTAAGAACTCTGAAAAGCCCTATCTTTTCGTGGATTCGCCCCCCCGCCGAGGAAA
>JALUWE010000108.1 GCA_027019845.1 Anaerolineales bacterium
CCCCTGTCCAGGCCGGGGCAGATGGAAACGCCCTGGTGCCCGGCGGTCTGCGCGCCGACGCCACCTTCGAGCACATCGGCGTGCTGTGGGAAGTGAGCGGCGACGACGACCTGGACAGCACCTTCACCCTCGAATTCCGCAAACTGGGGGAGAGCGAGTGGAAACCGGCCGCGCCCCCCATGCGCGCCTACCCCACCCTGATCGTGAACGGCACGCCGCTGGGGCTGAACTACTGGGCCGCCAGCGCCATGTTCCTCGAACCGGATACGGCATACGAACTGCGCGCCACCCTGACCGACCCGGACGGGGGCGGCGAGACCCGCACCATTACCGCGGCCACGCGCGCCTGGCTTCAACCCGACCCCAACGGGCGGCAACTCTACGTCGTGCCGGGCAACGGCGGCGGCGACGGCAGCGCGGGCAACCCTTTCCTCGGCCTGCAGGCCGCGGCAGACGCGGCCCAACCCGGCGACGTGTTCCACATCGCGGCCGGCACCTACGCCCCCTTCCAGTTACTCGTCTCCGGCACGCCCGGCAGCCCGATCACCTTCCTCGGCCCCGGCGACGGCAGCGCCATCGTGGACGGCGGCGGCACCGACCGCGGGGTGATCACCCTGGGCGAATACAACCAGACCCTGGGCTACGTCATCATCCAGGGACTCACCATCCAGAACGGGGCCTGGGGCGTGGACGCGCAGCACACCAACAACATCCTGCTGCAATACAACACCATCCAGGACGTGGACTTTGGCGTCTACAACCGCCGCGGGGACGGGCTGGAATACAACCAAACCGTGTGCGACAACACCATCACCGGGCGCACCCCCTGGCCGGGCAGCGGCATCCCCTCCGAACGCGGGATCGACCTGCGCGGGGACGGCAATGTGGTCTGCTACAACACGGTACAGAATTTCGGTGACTGCATCTCCATTCAGCCCTTCACCAGCCCCTCTTACGGCAATGATGTGTTCGGCAACGATGTCTCCTACTGCGTGGACGACGGCATCGAGATCGACTACAACCAGGCCAACGCCCGCGTGTGGCGCAACCGGGTGATGAACGCGCGCATGGGCGTCAGCGTGCAGCCTATCCAGGGCGGCCCGGCCTACATCCTCCGCAACGAGTTCTTCAACCTGGAGAGCGCGCCCATCAAGATGCACAACGACACCACCGGCTTTTACGTGGTACACAACACCGGCGCCAAACACGGCAACGGCTACGGCGACAACGGCGCCATGTGGCGCAATGTGGTGCTGCGCAACAACCTGTTTCTGGGCACGCGCTACGCCTTTGAGTTCACCACCGTGGCGGACGAGGGCTTCCGCGATTTCGATTACAACGCCTGGGGCACCAGCCGGGAGATCGACCCCGGCGGCCCCTTCTTCAAGTGGGACAACGTGCGCTACGACACGCTGGCTGACTTGCCCCCTGGCGTGGAGGACAACGGCGTGGAGGCCGCGTTCGATGATCTGGTGAACGCCACCCTGCCCGCCGATTGGGACCAGCCCGCACCCCCCGGCAGCCGTGACCTGCGCCTGACCGCGGGCGCACCGGCCATCGACGCGGGCGTGACGCTGCCCAACCTGAACGACCCGTTCACCATCAATGCCGCGCCGGACGCGGGCGCGTTCGAGTTCGGACAGCCGCTGCCGGAGTACGGGCCGCGCGCCCAGACCCCCGATCTGAGCGACTCATCCAAGCAGGCCACCCCCCTGGCGCCCGCCGCCGGTCAGACCGTCACCTACACCATCGTGCTGCAAAACACCGGCGCAGCCCTGACGGAGAGCCTCTCGCTGACCGACACCGTACCCGCCGGCCTGGCCTACCTGCCCGGCAGCCTGTCCGCCACCGCGGGGGCGACCGACGACAGCGCGGCCCCCACCCTGCTCTGGTCCGGCACCCTGACCGGGACCGCCGTCACGATCACCTACGCGGCCACCGTGACCGAGACGCAGCCGCGGGTGATCACCAACACGGTTACGGTGGATGCGGGCAGCGCGGGGACGCTCACCCGCAGCGCGGTGATCGTGGTCAACGGCTGGGTGGTGTACCTGCCGCTCGCGGCGCGGTGAGGGTTGGCATCGAATGAAGGCGAATGTGCGCGCCGGGGGGCTATGGAACTGTTTCCGCTAACGGCTCACTGAACACGGAAAACTGCCCGCCGACCACCGGCAGCCTGCCCTGCATACTCCACGGCCCGGCCCAGGTGATGATCACCTCCCGCAACTGGCCGCGCAGGTTTTCCCCGCTCTCGACGAACACGATCTTGTTGGTGGGGGTGCGCCCCTTCCAGCGCCCGCGCACCTGCTCCTCGAACAGCACTTCCACGGTTTCGCCCAGGTAGCGGGCGTTGATCTCGCTCACGATCTGCTCCTGGAGCGCTTCCAGCAGGCGGAAGCGGCGCCACTTTTCCTCTTCGGGCACATCGTCGGGCAGGCGGCGGGCGGCCACCGTGCCGGGGCGCTCGGAATAGCGCGCCAGGTGCGCTACATCCAGCTTCAAATCGGCCAGCAGCTCGTAGGTGGCCTGGAATTGCGCCTCGGTTTCGCCCGGAAAGCCGACGATGATGTCGGTGGCAATCGAAACGCCGGGGATTTTCTCGCGGATTTTTTCCACCAGCGCGTAATAGTCCTCGCGCGTGTATTCGCGCTTCATGTTCGCCAGCACCTGATTGTCCCCGGCCTGCACCGGCACCTCGATGTGCGGCATCACTTTGGGGAGTTCGGCCACCGCGTCCAGCAGCTCATCCGTCATCCAGTTGGGGTGCGAGGTCAGGAAACGGATGCGCTCCAACCCTTCGACCTGGTGAACGATGCGCAGCAGCGCGGCCAGGTTGGGCCCGTCGGGCACGTCTTTGCCGTAGCGGTCCACGATCTGTCCCAGCAGGGTGATCTCTCTGACGCCCTGCGCCACCAGTGAGCGCACCTCGGCCACGATCTCGCCCACCGGGCGGGAGCGCTCCACCCCCCGGCGGTAGGGGATGATGCAGAAAGTGCAGGCGTGCGAACAGCCGTACACCACCGGCACGTGCGCGCTGACCAGCCTGCCGCGCTCGTGCAGCGGCAGAATCAGGTCGCCGTCCAGCAGCGCGTTGGTCTGGGCGCGTTCGGAGGCAGACAGCGCGCGGGTTTCGTCCTGTGTCAGGAAAGAGACCAGCGGCCCGGGGTCCGAAGGGGGCGAGAACACATCCACGAAGGGGAAGCGCTGGCGCAGTTGTTCCGCGCCCTTCACGCCCACCATGCAGCCCATCAGGTTGATGACCGTGCCGGGTTTTTTGTTTTTGATGGGTTTGAGAGAACTGAGCCGCCCGACGGCCTTGTCTTCCGCGCTCTGGCGCACCACGCAGGTGTTCAGCACGATGACATCGGCTTCCTCGGCGCGGGACGCAGCCCGGTAGCCCAACCGCTCCAACGCGGAGGCCACCCGCTGTGAATCGGCCACGTTCATCTGGCAGCCTGCGGTCCAGATATGGTATTTCATGCTCATAGGGGCTATTATATTCGATTTTCGTGCCGATTTACGCCCGACACCTTACCCTTTACGCCTCACACCCTTCACTTCTTGGTAGTGGTCACGGAATAAGTGATGGCGGGGCAGGTTCGTTAACATTCGTCTTTTACTTACAGAGCTTACACAGATCGCAAAAGCGCACCCCCTCCTGTCATTCTGAGGGAGCGCAGCGACCGAAGAATCTGAGAGCGCAGCGACCGAAGAATCTGAGAGCGCAGCGACCGTCGGGGCGACCGGCCGGTCGCCCCGACCAACAATAACCACGCCCCGAACAACCGTCCCC